>DATCEM010000145.1:0-2273 GCA_036510175.1 Solirubrobacteraceae bacterium
CCTGGCGCTGGCGGTTTAGAAGACCGCCTCCGGTGTACCCTTAACGTCGGGCCGACCCACCTCTTCATGAACTCTTTGGCTTGAAACGGCCGTCAGCGCGCAGCATTCCCCCCTCCCCCAAGACCGTGCGGCTGGGAAGCGGCGGGTTTCGGCAAGTCCTCCGAGCCACTCGCGATCTAACCCAAGGAAACGGCGTGGGCCAAGAGGGCAATCGGATACGCTTGTAGTCTCTTCAACGGGATCGTCCCGGCGAGTGGCCTCGCCGGGCGTCGCCAATGTCCAGATCACTTCCTCTCGGGCCAAGCTCCAACCGTCGGGCTTTTCAGCACCAGGGCGAATACGGCCGCGGACCCACGCCATGCGTCAGACTACGAGTCGCCGCGCCCCGAGGCAAGCCGCTGCCGGCCCACGGTTCACGCGCTGGCGGGAGCGGCCGAAGGCCGCAGGCGAGTTCCCCGTGAACTCCCCGCCCCGGCGGCTCGATAACGTTTGATCCTATGTTCGTATTTTGTCGCATCGGCGCGGACTTCCCCCAACCCCGCCTTCGCGACGCGGAACACTTTCCTTCGGTTCGGCGCGGTTCGCTCCGGGGCACCACGCCTGCGCCCCCGCGATTCATGTCACGCCCGGCACCTGCGGCCCCTTCGCCACCAGTTCGTAGCCCAGCGCGTGCGCCTTGCGACGCAGTGCGCGCTCCCGCTTCTCACGCAGCTTCGACTCGTACTCCGCCAGCGATTGCGACACGTAGTCCGAACCGTATCGCAGCATCCGGTACACCAGCCGCGACAGCTTGTGCGCCGTCGCCGTGATCGCGCCTCGGCCACCGATGCGGCTCTTGATCCGGCGGTAGAACGCACCCAGCGCCGTCGGCGTGCGGCCCACCGCCTGAGCCGCCATCCGCAGGGCTTGCGCCACCCGGTTCTTCCCCTTGCGGGGCGTGCGGCGACGCTCCGTCCGGTTGCTGCGGTCGGTCCGGGGGCAGAGCCCCAGCCAGCTCGCGAAGTGCTTCTCCGAGGGGAACCGGCTCACGTCGCCGCCGGTCTCGGCGAGGATCACCGTCGCGGTGGCCGCGTCGATCCCCTCGATGGCCGTCACGTCGACGCCCAGGGCTCGGGCCAGCTTGGCCGCGGCGTCGAACCGCGGGTCGTTGGGCTTGCGGCCCCGGCGACGCGGCCTCGGGGTCGTCGCGGCCTCGGCGTCGCGGCGATCGGGCAGGCGGTCGAGCTCGGCCTCGATCCGGCGGTCGCAGTCGTCGATCTGGCGATGCAGATATTGGTAGAGCGCGAACGCTTGCTCCAGGGCGAAGAGGTGCTCGGGCCGCCAGGTCCCTTCCAGGGCGCGGGCGATCTCGGCCTCGGAGCGGGCGCATCGCTCGTGCCGCAGCGCCGCCAGCTTCGCCGGGTCGCGCTCCCCCTGGAGGATCGCGGCGACGATCGCGGTGCCGGTGACGCCCGTGATGCTGCTGACGACCTCGGTGAGCTTGAGGTTCATCTGCTCCAGGGCCTTCTGCATGTGCTGGACGTGGTGCGAGGCGTACCGCACGAGCATCTGCCGCTGCCGCCAGTAGCCGCGCAGCGCCAGCACGGCGTCGGGCGGTCGGAACGAGGGGCGCAGGAGTCCAAAGGTGTGCAAGCGTTGCAGCCACTGGCAGTCGAGGCGGTCGGTCTTGGGCCGTGCTCCGCAGTGGCTGGCCTGGCTGGGCTCGATGAGGAAGACCTCGAATCCGCGTGCTTCGAGGAGCTCGAAGAGGGGGATCCAGTAAACGCCCGTGGATTCGAGCACGACCGACGTGACGCCGTTTTCGGTGAACCAATCGGCCAAGGCATGCAGGTCGGCCGAGTAGGCGGCGAAGGTGCGGACACGGTCGGGCCCGACGCAGGCGACGTGGTTGTCGGAGTGGACGTCGACGGCGGCGGCGTGGGGGTGGACGACGTGGAGCGAGGCGGGATCGGGTTCGGGTTCGGGCGGTTTGCGGCGTCCCATGGTGGTGGCTCCTGCGGTGAGGGAGACGCCGTCGCGGGCCGAGAGGGGGCGGGTCGGGAGCAGTCTCCCCGACGGGATCGCCGCGGTGGCGTGTTGACACGTCACGGCGGGTCGCCAATGATGAGGCCACGGCCTCTCGGGCCAAGCTAACCTGCGGGCGAAGGGCACCAGGGAAGTGACGGCCGGGAGGCTCGCGACGGCACCCCCCATCGTACCCCGAGCCCCGATCCCAAGGCCCCCCGTTCACGCCCGTTGGGGGGCGGTCGAAGACCGCGCAGAGAGTTAACCAC
>DATCEM010000146.1:0-9671 GCA_036510175.1 Solirubrobacteraceae bacterium
GAGATTGTGGAAATTTGGGGTGGCAGCCGTGGTCGGTATGGCGGCGGTGGCGCTCGCGGGGTGTGGTTCGAGCTCGACCTCGACCTCCGGGACCAGCACCATGGTCAAGGGTGGCACGGCGACGATTCTCTGGACGGCTGATGGAATCGACAGCCTCGATCCAGGCTACTGGTACTACCAGGACGACTACTCGGACATCGAGCAGCCCACGCAGCGCACCCTGTACTCGTTCACCGACCAGGGGACCGCCCCCGTGCCGGACATGGCGACGGCGCTGCCCGTGATCTCCAACGGCGGCAAGACGCTGACCATCACGATCCGCAGCGGCATCCACTACAGCCCGCCGCTCCAGAACAAGACCGTCACCTCATCCGACATCAAGTACGCGATGGAGCGCTGCTTCCTCAGCGGGGTCGCGAACGGCTACGCGGAGGCCTACTACCCGAAGATCGTCGGCGCGCCGGCGGCGCCCGTGGCGAAGCTCCCGAACGTAACCGGGCTCCAGACGCCGAATCCGACGACGCTGGTCATCAACACGAGCGTGCCGGTCGGCGTGCTCACCGACGCCAACGCGCTGGCGCTGCCGTGCACGGTGCCGGTCCCGGAGTACTACGCGGCCAAGTACGACAAGGGCGCCACCTCGACCTACGGACAGCATCAGGTGTTCACCGGTCCGTACATGATCCAGGGCGCGGGCTCGGGCTCGGTCCCGAGCAGCTCGTACTCCCCAGGTAAGATCCTGACCCTGGTCCGCAACCCGAGCTGGCAGGCGTCAACCGACCCGCTGAACCCGGCTTACTTCAACGAGATCGTGTTCAAGGGCGAGTACGACATCACCGTCGCCGCCCGTCAGACGCTGACCGGCAGCTCGATGATCAGCGGTGACTACGCGGCACCGCCGACCTCGATCCTGCAGCAGGGCTTGACCTCCTCGGAGAAGAGCCAGTTCCACGTCCTCCCGAGCGGAGGGAACCGCTTCATCGCGCTGAACACGACGATCCCGCCGCTCAACAACGTCGACGTCCGCAAGGCGATCTCGGCGGTCATCAATAAGAACGCGCTGCGCCTGACGCGTGGCGGCCCGGCTCTGGGAACGATCGCCACCCATTACATCTCCCCGATCCTCCAGGGCTACGCGGAGGCGGGCGGAGCAGCCGGACCCGGTTACAACTTCGATACCAACCCGAACGGTAACCTCGCGCTGGCCGAGCAGTACATGAAGATGGCCGGTTATAAGACCGGCAAGTACACCGGACCGGCGCTCCTGACGATCGCCGACAATGAGCCGCCGGCGTCGAATACGGCCCTGGCGGTCCAGAGTGAGCTCGCGACGCTCGGCTTCAAGCTGAACTTCCGCGAGGTCCCGCATGCGACGGTGCTCTCGAAGTTCTGCCTCGTCCCGAAGGCCAAGGTGGCGATCTGCCCGACCCTCGGCTGGGGCCCGGACTTCTTCGACCCCCAGAGCATGATCGACCCGGTGTTCAACGGTAAGAACATCGTGCCGGTGGGCAACACGAACTTCTCACAGGCCAACAACCCGGCGTTCAACGCGCAGATGAACGCCGCCGAGGAGCTCATCAACCCGGCCCAGCGTGCGACGGCCTGGGGGAAGATCGACGACGAAGTCACATCCGAGGCGTACATGATCCCGTGGCTGTGGGACAACGAGGTCAGCTTCGCCTCGAAGAACGTCCACCTGACCAACTGGAAGTTCAACGGCAACGCGCCGGACTACACCACCAGCTACCTGACCAAGGGCTAAGAAGAAGGTGATGCGGGGGTCCCGTCGCCGCCGGCGGCGGGGCCCCCGCGGACGCCTCGAGCGATGACCAAGTACATAATCCGCCGGCTCCTGTGGGTGATCGCGCTCCTCTTCGGAGTGAGCTTCGTCACGTTCGTGATCTTCTACCTGCTGCCGTCGGCCAATCCGGCGCTCCTGCGCGCCGGTCACCAGCCCACAGCTGCTCTCATCAAGGCGATCTCGCACCAGCTCGGGCTCGACAAGCCCTGGTACGTGCAGTACTTCGATTACATGAAGCAGCTGGTCCTGCACTTCAACTTCGGCTACAGCTACGAGTACCAGCTTCCGGTCAAGACGATGATCTTCAACCGTCTGCCCGCGACCGTCTCCCTCGCCCTCGGAGCGGCGGTGATCTGGCTCGTGAGCGGGATCATCGTCGGCACGATCTCGGCGGTCAGGCCGCGGTCACGCTTTGACCGCTCGATGATGGGCGCGGCGCTGGTGGCGATCTCGGCCCCTCCGTACTGGCTGGGTCTCGTCGTCCTGTTCCTCTTCTCGACCTCGGTGGGCAGGTTTCCCATCCTCCCCGGCGCGGGCAGCTACGTGCCGCTGACCCAGAATCCCGTCCACTGGTTCACCTCGCTGATCCTGCCCTGGCTCGTGCTCGCCGCGTCGTTCGCGGCGATCTACGCTCGCCTCCTGCGCGGCAACCTGATGGAGGTGATGTCCGAGGACTACATCCGAACCGCCCGGGCCAAGGGCGTGCCGGAACGTCAGGTGATCATCCGCCACGGCATCCGCTCGGCGATCACCCCGCTCGTGTCCGCGGCCGGCGTCGACATCGGCGTGCTCCTCGGCGGCGTGATCCTCGTCGAGGAGGTGTTCACCATCCCCGGCATCGGCGGGCTGGCCTATCAGTCGATCCTCGTGGGCGATCTGCCGATGATCCAAGGTACCGTTCTCCTTGGTGCATTCTTCATCGTCATCATGAACCTGATCGTGGACATCGGCTACGCCTTCATCGACCCGCGGGTGCGGTACACGTGAGCTCGCGCGAGACCCTCCTCGAGGTCGACAATCTCAAGGTCGAGTTCCGTACCGACGACGGCATCGTGTATGCCGTGGACGGCATCTCCTACAAGGTCAAGGCCGGCACCACGCTCGGGATCGTGGGCGAGTCGGGGTCGGGTAAGAGCGTCTCCGCTCTGACGACGCTGGGGCTGACGCGCGGTAAGCGAACGCATGTCTCGGGCCGGATCCTCTTCGAGGGTCGCGACCTGCTGACGCTTGCGGACGAGGAGCTCCGCCAGATCCGCGGCAACGACATCGCGATGATCTTCCAGGACCCCCTGTCCTCGCTGCATCCGTTCTACAAGGTGGGCGCCCAGCTCATCGAGGCCGTGCTCATGCACCGCTCGGTCTCCAAGTCCGCCGCACGCGACCGGGCGATCGACCTGCTCGAGCTCGTGGGCATTCCCGATCCCCATCGCCGCGTGGATGCCTACCCGCACGAGTTCTCGGGCGGCATGCGCCAGCGGGCGATGATCGCGATGGCGCTGGCCAACGAGCCCAAGCTCCTGATCGCCGACGAGCCGACGACGGCGCTCGACGTGACGGTGCAGGCGCAGATCCTGGCGCTGCTCGAGGATCTCCAGCAGCGACTGGGGATGGCCATGATCATCATCACCCACGATCTCGGCGTGGTGGCAGAGGTCGCCGACGAGATCGCGGTCATGTACGCGGGCCGCGTGGTGGAGCACTCCTCGACGGAGCGCATGTTCTCCACCCCGCAGCACCCGTACACGTGGGGCCTGCTGAAGTCGATACCGCGGCTCGACACGCCGCGCAGTGAGGATCTGGTGCCGATATCCGGGCGGCCCCCGAGCTTGATCAACCGCCCGACGGGCTGCCACTTCCATCCTCGCTGCCCTTACGTGCGCCCCCAGCATCGCAGCATCGACCCGAAGCTCCAGGAGGTTCCGGGTGAATTCGGCCACGAGGTCGCCTGCCTGCTGCCCGCGGAGATGCGCAAGCAGATCTGGCAGGGCCTGCAGGCCGGGCAGACGCCGCAGGAGCTCCGCCACCTGGTCGAGGACAAGGAGGCGCCGAAGGCGGTCGCCGCCGCCCAGCCGGCGCAGGAAGGGGGCTCATGAGCGAGCGGGGGAAGCCACTCGTTGAGGTGCGCAACCTGGTCAAGCACTTCCCGATCACCCGCGGGGTGATCCGGCAGAAGCAGATCGGCGCGGTAAAGGCGGTGGACGACATCAGCTTCGATGTCATGTCCGGTGAGACCCTGGGAATCGTGGGCGAGACCGGGTGCGGCAAGAGCACGACGGCGCGCCTGATCGTGCGCCTGCTCGAGGCCACGAGCGGGGAGGTGCGCTTCGAGGGGGAGGACATCACCAAGAAGAAGGGCGCTGCGCTGAAGGCGCTGCGCCGAGAGATGCAGATGATCTTCCAGGATCCGTACTCGTCCTTGAACCCGCGCAAGACGATCGGGTCGATCATCGCCGAGCCCTACGCGATCCACGGGCTCGAGACCGCGGAGGGCGCTCGCAAGAAGCGGGTCCAGGACCTGATGGACATGGTTGGGCTGAACCCCGAGCACTACAACCGCTACCCGCACGAGTTCTCGGGCGGCCAACGCCAGCGGATCGGGGTCGCCCGAGCGCTCGCGCTCGGGCCCAAGCTCCTCGTCGCCGACGAGCCGGTGTCCGCCCTCGATGTCTCGATTCAGGCGCAGGTCCTCAACATGCTGCGCCGGCTCCAGGCCGAGCTCGGCCTGACGGTCATCTTCATCGCCCACGACCTGTCCGTCGTTCGTCACATGTGCGACCGCGTCGCGGTGATGTACATCGGGAAGATCGTCGAGCTGGCGCCCGGGGACTCCCTCTACGGCTTTCCTCGCCACCCCTACACGGGCGCGCTCCTCTCGGCCGTTCCCGTGCCCGATCCCGTCGGCGGGCACCGCAAGCGCGAGCTGCTCACCGGCGATGTACCCAGTCCCGCGAACCCGCCCTCCGGGTGCCGCTTCCACACCCGCTGCCCGAAGGCCCAGACGCTGTGCTCCGAGCAGGAGCCGCCGCTCGTGGACAAGGGGGGGAACACCGTGGCCGCGTGCCACTTCCCGCTCACCCGGGAAGAGGCGGACAGCAGGCTGCCGGCTCTGCTCAGCGCCGCCGACCCGGTGCCGGCGACGGACGAAGCCTAGGCTTCTTCCGCTTCGGGCCCAGCGTCCTCGTCGTCGACGTACAGCGACTCCCGGGCGAGCTCGTCGCCTCGCTTGGAGAAGAGCTTGACTTCGAGGAAGTCGCCGCGGAAGTTGTCCGGGGCGATCAGGGTGAAGCGCTCGTCGAGGAGGTCGCATTGGTCGACCGCCAGATTGGCGAGCTCGGCGGTCACGATGGCGCCGCCGGGGATCAGGGGAATGCCCCAGACGAGGGTCAGATCGGCCTGCTTCCCTGGAGCGCCGCGCCAGGTTCCGATGACCTCGTCGTTGAGGTCGAGCTTCCAGTCCGGGTTGGCCTCGTGGAGCTCGGCGGTGAAGTCCGCGTGGGCTTCGAAGTCGCTGGGGCCCCCCGCTGCTTCGGTGAAGGAGACGAAGCCGAAGAGCTCGAAATCCTCGGTCGTCCTCGCCACGGCCGGGATATAGGTGCGCGCGGCGTAGGTCCGGTCGGGGAACCAGGAGACCACACCGGGCTCGCCGATCTCCTCCCCCTCGGTGTCGACCGCCCGGCAGGCGGCGATGAAGTGCTCGCGCAGCGTGTCCGCCCAGCGCCCGTAAGGGAGCGACTCCTGCGGCGGCTCGGCGGCGAAGCTGATGACGAAGCGGTCGGTCGGGGGCATGAACGTTCGAGAGCATAGGCGCTCGGGCGCGTCAGCGCCCCTCGGGGCGATTACTGTGCATGCGATGACGCAGGGACGGATCTACGCTCGTGCGCGGGGACCCCTCGGTCAGTTCGCCGAGCCCTTCGCCGCGCGGGCGCGCCGCCGGCGCCTGGCGCAGTTTCTGGGGCTCGCCGGCGTCGGTCCCGAGACGCGGATCCTCGACGTCGGCTGCGGCGGCTTCGGGCTGCGCGCTTCGCTGCCGGAGTTCAACATCACCGGTGTCGATGTCGTCGAGCGTCCCGAGTACGCGGGACCATTCGTGCGCGCGGACGCCACGCAGCACCTGCCCTTCGAGGACGGGGAATTCGACATCGGGTACGCCAACAGCGTCATCGAGCACATACCGCCGGCGCTCCGCCCCGCCTTCGCGAGCGAGCTGCGCCGAGTGGCTCGAGGCTGGTACGTGCAGACGCCCGCCCTGGGGTTCCCCATCGAGCCGCACGCTCTACTGCCGGCGGCGCATTGGCTCCCCCGCGCGGCCCGCCGTCGCTACTGGCGGCTCGGCGCCGGCGGAGATCCCGACGAGGTTCAGCTCCTGCGTCGCGGAGAGCTCGAGCTTCTGTTCGGCCCGGCCATCCGCGAGCGCTTCGGCCCGCTGACCAAGAGCTGGGTCTGCGTCCGCGCGCCGTGAACGGGGCGGTAGGCGGCGGCCTGCGGCTAGAACGCCCCGCGCCGGGAGAACACGGCGGGGATCGTCTTGAGCATGATCACCAGGTCGAGGAAGACCGACCAGCGCTCGAGGTAGAGGAAGTCGAGCCTGACGAGGTCGTCGAAGTCGAGTTCGGAGCGCCCCGAGACCTGCCACAGGCCGGTGATCCCCGGCAGGACGAGGTAGCGCTTCTTGTGCCAGTCCTCGAGACGCTCGAAGTCGCGCAAGGGCAGCGGGCGGGGCCCGACGAGAGACATCTCGCCGCGGATCACGTTGACGAGCTGGGGCAGCTCGTCGAGGGAGAAGCGGCGCAGGAGACGGCCGACCGAGGTGAGCCGTGGATCCTGGCGGATCTTGAACAGGGCGCCCGACGCCTCGTTGAGAGTTTCGAGGTCGGCCTGGACGTGGTCGGCATGCACGCGCATGGTCCGGAACTTGAGGCAGTGGAAAGGCCTGCCCGCCATCCCCGGCCTGGTCGAGTGGTAGAGCACCGGGCCGCGCGAGCTCAGCTTCACCGCGATCGCGCTCGCGAGGAGAACGGGCGAGAGGAGGACGAGCAAGACCGTCGAGAGCACGAGGTCGAAGGTGCGCTTGATCGCATAGTCGATTCCCTCGAACACCGGCGGGCGGAGCGTGAACAGGGGCACCGACTCGCCCGGGACGAACTCCGCGCGCTTGAACAGGATCTCCATCGTCGAAGGGGCGATGTGGACGCTCACCCCGCGCTGGTGGCACTGGTCGACGAGCTCGACCGCCTGCTCCTGCGGGAAGTCGGGGTCGGCGATAATCACCTCCTGGATGCGCTGGCGCGCGAGCACCTGCGGCAGCTCGTGGAGCTGGCCCAGCGAGCGCAGGCCGTTCTGGGGCCGCGGCTTGAGCGAGATGTAGCCGACGAGGTCGACGGGCGTGTGCGAGCGCTCGGCGAGGGCGTGGGCCACCGCCTCGATGTGCTTGCCCGAGCCGACGAGCAGCGCGCGACGGCGGTAGCCCGCCTTCTCGAGCAGCTTCCCCGTGATCAGCGTGTGCGCGTAGCGCAGCGTGGTGATGTAGACGATGCCGAAGAAGAGCGAGCCATAGAAGAGGAAGTAACTGTTGAAGTGCTGGCCGCTCGCGAGCGCGAAGACGAGGGCGATCACCGTCGCCTGGAAGAGCGCCGTGGTAATCGCCGCGAAGCCTGGCCGGCGCGGGCGATCGGCGTAGAGATCGGCCCGGGCGAACATGAGCACGGTCACCAGGTAGGCGAAGGCGATCCACTGCTGCGTCTCACGCCACCCGACCGCGAGGCTGAAGTGCTGGCCGAGCGCGAGCTTGATCGTCAGCGCCGTGAACAGGCTTCCGACGACCCCGGCGAAGTCGAGCGCGAGCAGCGAGGCCACGCGGGTGAGGCGTCGTAGCGTCTCCAGCCGCAGGACGAAGGACAGCACCGGCGGGCGCTTGCGGCGCACGTCGCGGTGGGGTAGCGCCGACGCAGCGACGCTGTTGGCGGCGCGGTTCGTCGTCTTGGGCACTGCTTCTTTCTGCTCGATCGTCAAAGCTGCCTTCACCGATTCGTTTAGGCCCCTGCAAGTAAAACGGTAGCGTGGCATCGAAGTTACGCGGAACGGGCGAGCTTCCGCGAAGTTGCTAACGGGCTGCTAACGGGTTCCGCCGACCAGCCCTTCCGCCCCCGATAGATCGATCGTTCGTTGCAATCCCTCGAGCAGGTCGATCGTGGGCTCCCAGCCGAGGATCTCGCGCGCGAGCGAGATGTCGGGCTGGCGAACCTGCGGATCGTCCGTGGGTAGGGCCTCGAAGATGATCTCCGAGCTCGAGCCGGTCACCTCGAGCACCGTCCTGGCGAGCTCGATCAGCGTGAACTCGTTCGGGTTGCCGATGTTCACGGGCTCGTGGTAGCCGGACTCCGCGAGCGCGACGATGCCGCGAATCAGGTCGTCGACGTAGGTGAACGAGCGGGTCTGAGAGCCGTCGCCGAACACGGTGATCGGGCGATCCTGGAGCGCCTGGCGCAGGAAGGTGGGGATCGCGCGCCCGTCGTGGGGGCGCATTCGGCTTCCGTAGGTGTTGAAGATCCGGACGATCGCCGTGTCCACGCCCTGCTGGCGGTGGTAGGCCATGGTCAGCGCCTCGGCATAGCGCTTGGCCTCGTCGTAGACCCCGCGCGGGCCGATCGGGTTGACGTGACCCCAATAGCTCTCCGGCTGCGGATGGACCTGCGGGTCTCCGTAGACCTCGCTCGTCGAGGCGATGAGGAAGCGCGCACGGTGCTTCTTCGCCAGGCCCAGCGTGTGGTGCGTCCCGTACGAGCCGACCTTGAGCGTGTGCAGGGGCAGCCGCAGGTAGTCGATCGGCGAGGCCGGAGAGGCGAGGTGGTAGACGTAGTCGATCGGCTCCTCGACGAAGTAGGGCTCGATGATGTCGACGGTGAGATTGACGAAGGCGTCGCTGCGAATGTGCTCGATGTTCGCCAGCGAGCCCGTCTCGAAGTTATCGACGCAAATCACGCGGTGGCCCCGGCTCAGCAGCTCATCGCACAGGTGCGAGCCGAGAAAGCCAGCGCCGCCGGTCACAAGGCACGTGGACACTTCAGGCAATCTATCTGTCCGCTGCGACGAGCGCCGCGTCGGGCGAGGCCTCGGTGCATCTCTAGGATCCGTCCATGGCCGCAGATATGAGCACCGCCGCCGCGGGCGGGCGCTACACGGACGAGCTGCGCTCGCTGGCGAGCGGGATCTGGGAGGCGCAGCACGCCCACCCCTTCGTGCAGGGGATCGGCGACGGCACCCTCGAGGTGGAGCGCTTCCGCCACTTCGTGCGCCAGGACTATCTGTATCTGATCGAGTACGCGCGGCTGCTCTCGCTGGCCTGCGCGCGGGCGCCGCGGCTACCGTGGATGCGCCGCTTCGCCGAGCTCGCCGGGTCGACCCTCGGGAGCGAGATGGAGATGCACCGCGACTTCGCCGCCACCTGGGGGATCGCCGCCGAGGAGCTCGAGTACGAGCGCGCGACCCCGACGACACGCGCCTACACCGAGTTCCTCCTGCGCACCGCCACCCTCGGCGACTTCTCCGAGCTTGTCTGCGCGCTCCTGCCATGCATGTGGGGATACGCCGAGGTGGGCCGCGCCCTCGCGCCCCGAGCGGCGGGCAATCCCTACAGCGCCTGGATCGAGCTCTACGCCAGCCCCGACTTCGCCGCCCAAGCCGGCTGGTGCCGTGCCCTCACCGACGAGCTCGCGCGCGGGCTCGACGACTCCGGCCGCGCACAGATGCTCGAGGCCTTCCTCCAGTCCAGCCGCCACGAGCTCGCGTTCTGGGACATGGCGTGGCGGCTGGAGGGTCAAGCGTAGTTTTGGCCGCCTCCCCGAGCGTATTCGGGACGGGGGGTGTGCTGGGT
>DATCEM010000147.1:0-3376 GCA_036510175.1 Solirubrobacteraceae bacterium
GGTCCGGGTGAGCGCTGTCGCGGCGGGGAACGAGGAGAAGCTCCGCCACTACCTCGAGAGCGTCGTCGAGCAGGCGAACGCGGCGGTCCGCCCTGCCGAGAGCGACGCGGGCGAGGGAGCGCAGGGCGAGAGCGATCGTTACCCCGCCGACGCGCGGATGACGGCATCCTTCCGGGCCTTCGCCGACGATGCCGGCGCCGACGCCCCGGCAGCGGGCTCTCAGCAGACCTAGGACCAATTGCCCGTGGAAACCGGGAGCTCCACGCGGGACGATGAGGGCGCATCATGTCGTCTACGCCAGAGGAGCAGCCATGACCACGACCAAGCCCCTGACCGCAAGTGAACGGATCACCGAAGAAGTGACGTCCTGGCCCGGCGTGGAGGCCGGCTACGGGCGCCGGGGCGAGTTCGCCTTCAGGCTCGGCCGGCGCGAGATCGGGCACCTCCACGGCGATCATGCCGCCCATTTCACCTTCCCCAAGCAGGTGTGGACCGAGCTCTTCGAGCGGGGGCGGATCGTCCATCACCCGGTCTTCCCAGGCCGGCAGGGCCCGGCGGCGCGGAGGATCGAGAACGACGACGACGTCCGGGACGTGCTCGAGCTTCTGCGCATGAACTACGACCGGATGCGAGGGTAGCCCCGGCGTGGCGCGCATCGTCGGCATCAATCACGTGGCCCTCGAGGTCGGCGACGTCGACGAGGCGCTCGCCTGGTATGGGCGCTTCTTCGAAGTCGAGCTCCGCGGGCGAGCGGGGAAGAAGATGGCCTTCGTCGACATGGGTGACCAGTTCATCGCCCTCGCCGCGGGGCGCGCGCAGCCGCCCGACGAGGCCCGGCATTTCGGATTGGTCGTCGATGACAAGGAGGCGGTGCGCGACGCGCTGCGCGACGCCGGCGTGAACGTGCGGCCGCGAGGATCGCTCGACTTCCAGGATCCGTGGGGCAATCACTTCCAGATCGTCGACTACCGCGATATTCAGTTCACCAAGGCACCTGCCGTCCTGCGGGCCATGGGACTCGAGGGATTGGGCAAGAGCGAGGCCGCCCAGCGGGAGCTCCGGGAGCGTGGGCTCGACGGCTGACTAGAGCGGCGGCGCTAAGGGACCGTGGGCTCGGCGGCCAGCTCGCAGCGCGCCTGGTAGATCGAGGTGAAGCCGGTCTCGAAGCCGATCCGGGCCGCTCGCAGGTAGAGCCGCCAGATGCGCAGGCGCTCAGGCCCCACGAGCGCCCCCGCCTCGTCGAGGCGCGCGTCGAGGCGCGCCGTCCATTCCGCGAGCGTGCGCGCGTAGTCAGACGGGAAATCCTCGACGTGGCGGGTGACGAAGCCCGCGCGCTCGAGGGCGCCCAGGACGACCGAGAGCTGGAGCGGCGCGGCGTCGGGCCAGACGTAGCGCTCGGAGAAGTCGCCGGCGTCGACGTCGGCGTGGGAGAGGTAGGCGATCCCGTGGTTGAGCAAGCGCCCGCCGGGCTTCAGCAGGCGCGCCAGGGTGCGCGCGTAGGCGTCGATCTGGTTGGCGCCGACGTGCTCGACCATCCCGATCGAGGCGATCGCGTCGAAGCTCTCCTCGGGAAGCTCTCGGTAATCCATCACGCGGAACTCGACGCGGTCGCCGACGCCGGCCGCCGCGGCCCGCTCGCGGGCGAGGCGCGCCTGCGGCTCGGAGAGCGTGATGCCCACGACCGAGGCGCCGTGCCGCGTCGCGGCATGGATGGCGAACGACCCCCACCCGCAGCCCACGTCGAGGACTCGATCGCCTGCCGTGAGCGCGAGCTTCGAGCACACGAGCTCGAGCTTGGTCTCCTGCGCCGCCTCGAGCGTCTGCGCCCCGGTCGAGAACACCGCGCAGGAGTAGGTCATCGTCGGGTCCAGGAAGAGCTCGAAGAACTCGTTGGCGACGTCGTAGTGGTAGCGAACGGCGCGGGCGTCTCGGCCCGGTGTGTGCTGCGGACCGCGCAGGACGAGCTCGGAGGCGGGGCGGCGCGGGGGGCGGACAAGTCCCATCGCCCTCGCCGCCGCGACCATGAGCCGCAGCCGCGCTCGGGCGTCGATCTCGGGCTCCTGCCACTCGTCCACGAGCTGCATCGCGGCATCGAGATCGTCGACGTCGAGGACGCCGGTGACATAGGCGCGGCCGAGTCCGAGCTCACCCGGTGAGCGCAGCACGTGGGCCACCGCCGTGGGGGAGCGCACGAGGAACGTCGGCCCGGACCCCGTGGTCGACGGGACCCGCGTGCCGTCCCAGAAGGACACGTGGAACGGGCGCTCGGGGATGGCGTCGGAGATGGCCTCCCGCAGCGCCGTAGTGCGTGCGAACACCGGCGGCCGTCTACGCGGCGAGGATGCGGGCGGCAAGAATTGCGGCGTTGCGTGCGTTGTCGATGCCCACGCAGGCCACGGGGACGCCGGGCGGCATCTGGGAGACCGAGAGCAGCGCGTCGAGTCCGCCGGCCACCGAGGTCCGGCTGGTCAGGGGAACGCCGATCACCGGCAGCTCGGTGTGCGCGGCGACGACGCCCGGGAGCGCCGCCGAGAGGCCGGCGCCCGCGATGATCACCCGCAGCCCGCGGACCCTCGCGTTGCGGGCGTAGTCGGCCACCTTGTCGGGCTCGCGGTGGGCCGACATGACTTCCACCTCGGCGCGGATGCCGCGCTCGGAGAGCTCTCGCTCGGCCGCCTTCATCGTCTCCAGGTCGCTCTTGGAGCCCATGACGATGCCCACGAGCGGACCGTCGATGTCGAACTCCTCGATCTGGGCCTCGGCGTCGGCGACCGCCTCCGCCACCGCTTCTACCTCCTCGGCGGGATCGGTGGCGGCGGACGGGACGGGGGTGGGCTGCTCGGTCACGCCGTGCGCACCGCTCTGAGCGCGATATCGCGCCGAATCTGCCTGCCGGGAAACTCGATCATCTCCGCGGCAGCATAGGCGCCCGCGCGCGCGGCGGCAGCGTCCGCGCCCAGCGCGGTCACGCCCAGGACACGCCCACCGGCGGTGACGAGCTCGCCGGCAGGGCCCCGTGCCGTGCCCGCGTGCGTCAGATCGACGCCGGGCGGGAGTGAATCGAGGCCGCGAATCACGTCGCCGCTCGACGATGAGGCCGGGTACCCGGCGCTCGCGAGGACGACGGTCACCGCGGCCCGCGGATCCCAGTCGAGCCGCACCTCGGCGAGGCCACCGGTGACCGTCGCCGCTTCGAGGAGATCGAGGAGGTCGGAGCGCAGGCGGGGCAGGATCGCCTGGGTCTCCGGGTCGCCGAAGCGAACGTTGAACTCGAGCACCTTCGCTCCCTCCGCCGTGAGCATGAGCCCGGCGTAGAGGACGCCGTGGAAGGGGAGCCCACGCCGCCGGAGCTCGTCGAGGACCGGCTGGTGGGCGG
>DATCEM010000148.1:0-2105 GCA_036510175.1 Solirubrobacteraceae bacterium
CGCCGTTCACCTCTAGCTCAGTTTCTCGCCGCCGCAGGTCGATACGTACCTCGCATGAACTTCGCGATCCGCTACCTCACCGAGTACCGCTACGACGGCGACGTCGTGGACAACCTCAACGCGCTGCGGGTCAAGCCCGCAGGCAGTGGTCGCCAGCGCTGCGACGAGTTCAGTGTGCGCCTCGATCCCGAGGTCCGCCTGTACCGGCACGCCGACTACTTCGGGACCGAGGTCGTCGAGTTCGAGGTCTCCCGCCCGCACGACCACCTGACCATCGACGTGCGCGCGCGCGTGGCCACCCAGGCGCCGCCGAGCCCGCCCGCCGCGCCATGGTCGGCGCTCGGTGAGCCCGCCTACCGCGAGGCGGGAGGAGAATTCCTCCTCCAGACCGACCCCGCGGAGCGCGAGGCCCTCGGCGAGCTCGTCCACGCCACCGGGACCGCGGCGTCGCCGCTCGAGACCCTGATGCTCATCACCGAGTTGATCCCCGAGCGCTTCGCGTATCGCAAGGGCGCGACCTACGTCGACAGCACGATCGCCCACCTCTTCGACGTCGGCGCCGGCGTCTGCCAGGACTTCGTTCACCTCGGCCTCTGCCTGCTCCGCCATCATGGGATCGCCGCCCGGTACGTCTCAGGCTACCTCTATGCCGCGGCGGCGGCGGACGGGCCTCAAGAGTCGATCGAGGTCGATACCCACGCCTGGCTCGAGGCGCTGCTCCCGGCGCTCGACGGCGGCGAGCCCGTGTGGGTGGGCGCCGACCCGACCAATCGCGGCCTGACCGGCGACACGCACATCAAGATCGGTCATGGTCGCCACTACGCCGACGTGCCGCCGATCAAGGGCGTCTACCGGGGTATGGCGAGCTCCGAGCACGACGCGCGGGTGACCATGACCCAGCTCACGGCAACCGATCCCGCGGCGATCGCCCGCACGAGCTAGGACGGCGCGTAGTCGTTGTACTGCGGCTTCCCGAATGACGGGAGAGCCGGATCTGTCGCGTAGCCGAGGCCCTTCAGCCCGAACAGCTTCTCGATGCTGCTCAGGAGCGAGTAGTGGTTGAAGTAGTCGAGGCTGTCGACGCTGCCGGGCTTGACGTACTGCGAGATCAGGAGCAGGCCGACCTCCCCGCCGCCGCCCGTCGGCGTGGTCTGGCCGGTTAGCTCCGAGGCTGGGGTGGTGGCCGCGGGCGTGGTGGCCGCGGGCGTGGTCGTCGTCGGCGTGGTCGTCGTCGGCGTGGTCGTCGTCGGCGTAGTGGTCGTCGCGGGGAGGTTGGGATATTGCGTCGGGTTGTCGCAGCACGAGCTCGAGTCCGCATCAGGCCCGGACTGCGATGCCTGGTCGAAGGTGATGGCGATCATCCCGCCGTCCCGGTAGGCGGGCGAAGCCTCGATTTCGGGGACGACCCCGCGCAGGAATCGGTCCGCCGCGGCGAGGCCGGACTGCGCGCCCGGGACACACGGCTCTTCGCTGCCGTCGTCGCAGGGGCTGGGGACGATGTACGAGAAGTTCGGAGTCGTCTTGGCCGCCTTGAGATCGGTCGCGAGCTGGCCCAAGCCGACGTCGCCCTTGCCGCAGGCTGCGTTGGCGAGCGAGGCGAAGTAGACGAAGGGGTTGCGCCAGGTGACGTAGGGGTCGTAAAGGCTCGCGGGCTGTCCCGGATCGGCGCTGCCGAGCGCGGGATGCCGGCACGTGGTCGCCTGGCCGTGGGGACCGTTGCCAATGCCCTCGACGTAGGACTTCCAGGTCTTACCGGCGGAGGTGAGCTGGTCGGCGAGGGTGAGCGTCTTCGCCGGATAGACGCAGCCGCTGCCGATGTCCTGGCCTTCGCTGCCGGCCACGGCCGGCTCGAGATCGGTGAAGCTCGGGCAGTCCGCCGCGGTCTGAGGCGTCGGTCCCTGGCCACTGACCAGCGCGATCTCGTTCGCCAGCTCGCCCTGGGCCACGGCGTAGTAGTTGGGGAGGAGCTCGCCCTCCTTGCGCAGGGTCTTGGCCAGGTACGGATCGCTCGAGGGGGCACCGAACGTCTGGTCATATCCCTGGTCGGAGAGCATGATCACGAACATGTGCTTGACCGGAGGAAGCGTTGACGGGGTGGAAGAAGA
>DATCEM010000149.1:0-15052 GCA_036510175.1 Solirubrobacteraceae bacterium
CGCTACGCGCTCGACGTCGATGCAGAACTCGGCGTGCTCCTGAGTGTCGTCGCGATGCGGGACGGCGAGCCGTTCCACGAGATCACCACCGTCGAGATCGCTTTCGATCAACCGATCGCCGATAGCCGCTTCGTGTTCCAACCGCCGGCAGGCGAGGAGATCCGTTCCGTCCTTCACCGATCGAGACCGCACCGCATGCCGGTCCCCGAGGCGCAGCAGAGCGCCCCCTTCACGGTCCTCATCCCGGACCGCATTCCGCATAACTGGCACGTTCGCTGCGTCTTCGTCGAGCCGTCAGAGCGGCCGCCGTGGCCGGCCCAGGTCTCTCTCAACTACAACTCCGACGATGGCCATGAAAGAGTCAACATCTCCCAATCCGCTGCGGACGCTAAGCCGTCGCAATACGACGAGATGATCCGAGGCGACGGTTGGGATGAAGTGATCCGTGACGGCACCACAATCCGCGTGACCAAGCCCGGCGCAGCGGGAAACCAGACGCAGGCGCACCTCGAGCGCGAGGGTACCTTCGTGTTCCTCATGTCCGAAACACTCGGTGCCGAGCAACTCACCACCATCGCAGCCGGGCTCAGGCCCGCCCCGAGCACCAGCAGCATCTGAGCGCACGGGGGAGTGAAACAGCTGATCCATTCACGCCTCGTTAGCACAATCGGCGACCTCCCGCAGCCCTAGGTGAGCACCGGCGTGACATCACGAGCAACTCGGTGAACCGCGGGCCGCTGGTGCTCGCCGTCGTCACGGCGGTGGTCCTCCTCGCGGAGTGCGGATCCAGCACACACACGTCAACCTTGCCCTTACGACCGCCTCCGAGCTATTACCGGACCCGGTCGGGGGATCATCTCCGATGGGTACCGCTAAAGGTCGCCAGCCGGTTGCTCGCCACCGGCAACATGAATGGCATCAAGGGATACGCGGTCCAGTGCCGCTACGGGCCGGAGGTCCACGGGGTTCCGACGGATGACTGCCTCCTGTCGGCCCGGTCCGGCCAGCGCGTGTCTTGTCGCGTGTTCCCCGGTGTGGCCCCACCGGAGCCAGGCGCGACGTGTACTGATCGCGCGACGACAGCGAGCGGGGCCCAAGCGAACCTCGTGACGACTGGCGTCGCCCCTCGAGGTCTTGCAGGTGCCACTCCGTGACAGGTGGCGCTCCCATCCAGGACCGACGGAAGCCTTGTTTGGATCGCCGAGACTTCACCGCCGCCAGATCCACCGCATCGGGTGCCGGGGGCGATTCTTCGGCGTTTTGCGCGCTACCCCAATTCGTCGGTGATCCGCCGCAGCGTCCAGACCGTGTCGGTCGCGACCGGCTCGCGTGGTCGGATGATCGCGTTGCCGAACGGCACACGGGCAGTGGTCGAAGGGACAGTTCGCGGGCTGCTGCTGGAGCTCCCCCATCACGTTGATCTCTGGCGGCCCGGGCGGCAGGCCCAGGCCGCTCGGCTACCTCTCACACGCGACGGCGTTCGCCGCCAACGCACGGGCTCCTAGTTTACGGCACGTCTTGCAGATCGGGTCTACGCTTCGCCAGTTGTCGCGGCGCCGCGGCGCCGCGCGGCGAACTGATGTGGATCGGTCCCGCAGGGCGCGACCAAGCGACAGCAGTTCAACCCGCGCCCCGCGCCCGCGCCCCGCCCCCGCACACTCACGTCAGCTACCGTCCGCCCGGTGCTCCTGGGAGTGGATGTCGGCGGGACGTTCACCGACGCGGTGCTCGCCGTGGACGGGCGGATCGTCACCGCCAAGTCGCCGACGACGCCCGAGGATCAGTCCGAGGGGGTGATGGCTGCCGTCACCGCGGCGCTCGAGAAGGCGGGGCGCTCCGCCGGCGAGGTCGAGATCTTCGCCCACGGGATGACCGTGGTCACCAATGCGCTGCTCGAGGGGGCGGGGGCGCGGACGGCCTTGGTGGCCACCGAGGGGTTCACCGACGTGGTGGCGCTCGGGCGCCAGAACCGGGCCGATCTCTACCGGCTGTGCGCGGCGCGCCCGGAACCGCTGGTGCCCGACGAGCTGCGCTTCGCGGCGCCCGAGCGGATGACCCCTGACGGCCCGCTCACGCCCCTCAACGCGGCCGGCGCCGACGCGGTCGCACAAAAGGTTGCCGAGTCGGGCGCCGAGGCGATCGCCGTCGTCTTCCTGCACTCCTACCGGCACCCCGAGCACGAGCGCGCGATCGGCGAGGCGCTCGCGCGGGCCCTCCCTGACGCCCACGTCTCGCTCTCCCACGAGGTCGTCGGCACCTTTCGCGAGTACGAGCGCGCCGCGACGACCGAGATCGACGCCGCGCTCACGCCGCTCCTGCGCCGGTACCTGAAGAGCCTGGTCGAGCGTGCCAACGAGGCGGGCCTGCCCGAGCCGGCGATCATGCAGTCGGGCGGCGGTCTCATCGACGCCGCCGCCGCCGGCCGCCACGCCGCGTGGATGGTGCTCTCGGGGCCGGCCGCCGGGGCCGCGGGCGGGGCCTACGCCGCGGCCGCCGCCGGCTCACCCGACGTGCTCTGCCTCGACATGGGCGGAACCTCGGCCGATGTCTGCGTCGTCGACGACGGGATCGTGCGCGAGCGCAGCTCGGGCGTCCTCGCCGACCGGCCGGTGGCGCTGCCCATGCTCGACGTGCACACGGTCGGCGCCGGGGGCGGCTCGATCGCCTGGCGCGACGCCGGTGGCGCGCTGCGCGTCGGCCCGCGCTCGGCGGGGGCGGACCCGGGACCGGCGTGCTACGGGCGCGGCGGCACCGAGCCCACGGTGACCGACGCCAACCTCCTGCTCGGCTACCTCTCCTCCGAGAACGATCTCGCCGGCGGCGTGGCGCTCGATCGCGACGCCGCCGAGCGCGCGGTCGCAGAGCTGGCCGAGAGCCTCGACCTCGACCTCCTGGCGTGCGCCGAGGGCATCGTCCGCGTCGCCAACGCCGAGATGGTGCGCGCCCTGCGCGTCATCACCGTCGAGCGCGGCATCGACCCCCGGCGCTACGCGCTGCTCGCCTTCGGCGGCGCCGGGCCGCTCCACGCCGCCGCGATCGCCGACGAGCTCGGGATCGAGACCATCGTCTGCCCGCGCGCCTCGGGCGTGCTCGCGGCGCTCGGGCTCATCGTCGCCCCGCGGCGGCGCGACGCCCAGCGCACGGTGCTGTTGTCCGGCAATTCGCTGACCGAGGACCGGGTCCGCGAGACGGTCGACGACCTCGGCGAGGCCGCCCGCCGCGCGCTGGGCGAGCCCGAGGCCGAGCTCAGCGCCGTGTACGAGCTGCGCTACCGGGGGCAGGCGTTCGAGCTCGCCGTCGAGGCCGGCGTCGCGCCGACCCCGGACGAGCTCCGTGAGGCGTTCGAAGCCGAGCACGAGGAGCGCTACGGCTACCGCGACCCGGCGCAAGAGCTCGAACTCGTGACCGTCCGCGTCGCCGCCACCCTCGCGGGCGCCGAGCCCTCGCTCAGCGCGGAAGAAGATCCCCACGCGCCCGCGCCAGCGCCTGCGCCGAAGGCAAGCGAGACCCGGCAGGCAACCTTCCGCGGCGAGTCGCTCGACCTCCAGCTCGTCCGCGGCGCCCCACCGCCGGGAACCGAGATCACCGGTCCCGCCGTGGTCGAGCTCCCCGAGGCAACCCTCCTCGTCCCCCCCGAATGGTCCGGCACCGTCGACGACACGGGAACGATCAGGCTCGAGCGATGATCGACCCCGTCGAGCTCCAGGTTCTCACCGGCGCGCTCCGAGCGATCTGCGACGAGATGGGCGCCGTCCTCGTGCGCTCCGCCCACTCGGCGAACATCAAAGAGCGGCGCGACGCCTCGACGGCGCTGTTCGACGCCTCCGGGGAGATGGTCATGCAGGCCGAGCACATCCCCGTCCACCTCGGGGCGATGCCCGCGGCGGTGGCCGCCGTGCTCGACGAGGACCATGCTCCGGGTCGCGCCTGGATCCTCAACGACCCCTACCGGGGAGGAACCCATCTCCCCGACATCACGGTGATCCTCCCCGTGTTCGCGGGCGATGAGGGCGAAGATCTGATCGCCTTCGCCGCCAGCCGCGCCCACCACGCCGACGTCGGCGGTCCCACGCCCGGCTCGATGCCCGCCGACAGCCACACCCTCGATGACGAAGGGGTGGTGATCTCCCCGCGAGTGCTCGATGAGGAGGCGATCGAGGAACTGAGCGAGCAGATGCGCCAGTCCGCCCAGCGCCGCGCCGACCTCCGCGCCCAGCTCGCCGCGGGCGGGGCCGGCGTGCGCCGCCTCGTCGAGCTCCACGACCGGGCGGGAGGCGACACGCTGCGTGAGGCCTTCGACGCCGTGCTCGACTATGCCGAGAGACGGACGCGGGCGTGCCTGCGCGAGCTGGGGGACGGGACCCGGAGCGCGCGCGACGTGCTCGAGACGGCCGACGGCGACCTCGAGATCGTGCTCGAGGCGACGATTCGCGGCGAGGCGATCACCCTCGACTTCGGGGGCAGCGCGGGCCAGCACGACGGGAACCTCAACTGTCCGTTGGCGGTCACTCGGTCGGCCTGCTACTTCGCCATCCGCGTGCTCACCGACCCCGACATCCCCCCGAGCGCCGGCGCCTACCGCGCCATCGACGTGCGCGCCCCCGAGGGCTCGCTCCTGAACGCCCGCTCCCCTGCCGCCGTCGCCGCCGGCAACGTCGAGACCTCCTCGCGCGTGGCCGACGTGGTCTTGCGCGCGTTCGGCCGCGCGCTGGGACAGGGAACGATGAACAACCTCACCCTCGGGTCCGAGGAGATCGCCTACTACGAGACGATCGGCGGCGGCCAGGGCGCCTGCCCGGATGCCGACGGGCCGAGCGGCGTGCACGTGGCGATGAGCAACACGCTGAACACCCCGGTCGAGGCGCTCGAGCTCGAGTTCCCGCTACGGGTGTCGCGCTACGAGCTCAGGCGCGGCTCGGGCGGCGCGGGGCGCTACCACGGCGGCGACGGCGTGATCCGCGAGCTCGAGGCGCTCGCCCCGCTGCGCTACTCGCTCATCACCGAGCGCCGCCGCCACGCTCCGGCGGGCGCCGACGGCGGGGCGCCCGGCGAGCCGGGACATAATCTCCTTGACGGAGAAGAGCTCCCCGCCAAGGCGGTCGGCGAGCTCGCCCCCGGCCAGCGCCTGCGGATCGAGACGCCGGGCGGCGGCGGACATGGGGCGCCCGAGGACGGCGACGCGCCCGGCCCGCCACCCTCCGAAGCGCAATGATGTCCGCCGTGCCCGAACGTGTCGCCTTCCTCGGACTGGGAATCATGGGCTCGCGCATGGCCGCGAACCTGCGTGGGGCGGGATTCGAGCTCACCGTGTGGAACCGCACGCGGTCGAAGGCCGAGACGTTCGCCGCTCAGCACGGCGCCACCGTCGTCCACACCCCGGCGCAAGCCGCGGCGGCGAGCGATGTCGTGATCACCATGGTCGTCGACGGCGCCCAGGTCGAGCACGTGCTCCTCGGCTCCGACGGCGTAGCCACCGGCGCCCGGCCGGGCCTGCTGTGCATCGACTGCTCGACCATCGGACCGACGGCCACGCGGACGATTGCTCTGGCGCTCGAGCACCACGGCGTTAACCTGCTCGACGCCCCGGTCACCGGCTCCTCGCCCCGGGCCGAGGACGGCTCGCTGACGATCATGGCCGGGGGCACGAAGGAGGACTTCGACCGCGCGCGGCCCGTGCTCGAGGCGATGGGATCGCTGATCGTCCACGCCGGGCCGCTGGGCCACGGCCAGATGGTGAAGCTGATCAATAACTCGGTCGCTGCGATCAACGCCACCGTCGTCGGCGAGGCGCTGCTCGTGGCCAAGCGCGCCGGCGTCGATCTCGACGCGCTCACCCAGGTCATCGCCGCCGGGTCTGGGTCCTCGGCGATGCTCGAGCTCAAGGCCGGACCGATGCGCAACCACGATTACGACACGCTGTTCAAGCTCGAGCACATGCTCAAGGACGTCCGCCTCTGCCTCGAGGAGGGCCAGACCGCCGGAGTCCCCTTCCCCACCGCCGCCTACGTGCGCGAGATCCTCACCGCCGCCAACGGCCGCGGCCACGGCGAGGACGACTTCGCCGCCTTGATCGAGGTGCTCGAGGGAGCGGCGGGCCTCAGGCTGTAGGACGGCGGGCGCGCGCGGCGGGCGCGTGGCCGGCGGGCGCGTGGCCGGCGCGCGCGGCGGGATCTAGGAGCGGGAATTGAGACCGAATGCGCGTTACCCGAGCGCGAAACACCGGACCTGGTCGAGAAACCGGCGGCCATATATTCCGCTTTCTCGACCAGGTCCCCGCGGGGTAACCCCCGCCCGGACGCGCCGCGTCAACCCATCGCGCAGACACGCATCGCGACGTCAGCGTGCTGACAACGCCCACAACACCACCCTACGCCGCCATCCCGGCGCTAGGATTGATCGGGTGGTAAAGCTCGCGGGGGTCATAGTGGTATGTGCCATAGCGGCGTTCGCCGCGGCGTTCTACGCCGCCGGCGCCGACACGACCACCACGGTGCGCGCGAAGACGCATCCGAAGCCGGTGGTGGTGCCCTTTGCCGACTCGGCCGCGGGCGGGGTTGCCGGAAGCTTCGCCGGACATCCGGCCGCGCTCAAGCTCCCGCCCCCGCGGCACGTCAAGCATCATTCCAAGCCGGCAGCGACGTCGGCGCCGGTGACTCCCGCGACCACGCCCGCCACGACCAGCGCCCCGGCCTACGTCGCGCCCGTCAGGCACCCCGCCAAGCAAAAGGGCTCCGGGACCGGCGTCACCGTCATCGGTGGCTAAGCCCCCGCGCCCGCCAAGCCCCCCGCGCCCGCAAGCCCCCCGCGCCCCCCGCGCCCTAAAGCAACCGCGCCCGCGGTTTCTCGCCATCCCGGATCCGCACCCCGATCTCCTCGGGCAGCAGTCCCGGCGCCGTGACGGTGATCTTCAGCAGGTCGCCGGCTCCGAGCATCCGGCCGTGGAGCGAGCGCAGCGCTCCGCCCAGGCGCCGGTATCCGGCGGCCACGGCGAGACGGGGGCAGCTGCGCCCGTAGCAGCGCACCTCGATCCGCCCGCGCCGGGGGAAATGACTGACGCGCACGCCGAGGATGCGCGTGCGCGCGAAGTCGAAGCGATAGCTGATCGCGAGCCGAGCCCTGACGTGGCCCCGCGCGTGGGGCTTCGGCGGCGGCGGAGTGGGGAGCGGCTCGGTCACCACCGTGGTCACCGTGACGGGCACGGTCTCGGTCGTCGTCGGCGGCGGCGGCGCCGGCGTCTTGACCAGAGCGAGCACGGGCGCGGGACCGGGGCCGAAGAGCTGCCAGATGCCGTCGTAGGCAAGTCCTGCGGAGAAGACTGAGGGAGAGCTGCCCGCGAGCTTGTATATCCCGCTCCTCAGGGTCGCCCAGCGCACCTGAATCGGTCCTGGCTTGAGCTCGACATAGCCGAGCTCAGGCGCCGCGGCGCTCGAGCCGAAGAGCTCCCAGACCCCGGCGCCGGGGGAGCTGAGCTTGACGGGGTAATTGGCCACGCGCTTATAGGTGGTACCGCTCACCGCGTCGAGATGGACCTCGACCGCCCCCGTCGAGGTGGCGATGAACGCGAGCTCCGGCGCGCCGGACCCGGCGACGAGCTGCCAGGTGCCGTCGGCTCCGTCGGCGACGGGGAAGTCCGAGGTGTACTCGCCCACGTCCTTGTAGACGCCCTTGGTCAGGGCCTCCAAGTCGACGTGCACGGTCTTCGCCGTCGTGCTGCGCAGCTTGATCAGCCCGAGCTCGGGCGCCCCGCCGGCCGTGCCGAAGAGCTGAAGCGTCCCGTCGGCCGCCTGGGCCGTGGTGAAGCGCGAGGGGTAATCGCCGATGTCCTTGTAGGCACCGTCGACAAACGCATCCAGATGCACCGCCACCGTCCCCGACGGAGTCCCGACATCCTGGATGAACCCGAGCTCTGGCACGCCGCTGCTCGAGTCAAAGGCCTGCCAGGTTCCCTGGCCCACTTCGACCGGGCCGAACTGGGTGGCGTAGTCGCCGGCATCGCGGTAGGCGCCGGTACGCAGCGTCTGGAGCCGGACCTCGAACGTCGTGTTGGCGGCGGACGCGGTCAGCGATCCGGCGGCGAGGGCGACGCCCACGCCGGCCGCGGCTGCGACGAGAACGGTCAGCGCGGCGGCGAGCAGCGTGCGAAGAGAGAGCGAGCCTGTTCGAGAAGAGAGCATGAGCTGCGAGGGTTACAACAGCCCTCCTACCCAGAAGTTGCCGTCCGCCTACTCGAGGTCCTCGGAGCGAACCACTCCTCCGGCGAGCGCCCGTTCCACCAGCCGCGTGCGCTTCTCGTTCGGGGGCAGATCCTCGAGGCCGAAGCGCGCGAACAGAGCCCGCATGTGGCTCTTGACGGCGTCGAGGCTCAGCACCAGCTGGTCGGCGATCTCCTGGTTGGTCGCCGGGGTGGCGAAGCGCTCGGCGTCGCGGAAGGGACGGCAGAGCGCGACGAGCACCCTGCGCTGCGCGTCGGAGACACGCGGCGCCGGTACCGTGGGCACGGCGATCGTGGCCACCACCTCTCCGGGTAGTGGGTCACGGAAGGCAATCAGAGTGTCCCCCACCTGCACCAGATCCCCGTCCCTGAGCGTACGCTGCCCGCGCAAGCGCTCACCGTTGACGAACGTGCCGTTCCGCGAAAGACCGTCATCCTCGATCACCCATTGGCGTCCGTGCTGCTCGAGGTGGGCGTGCACGCCCGAGACGCGGGGATCCCAGGCGATCTCGAGCTCGCTCCCCGGAGCGCGCCCGATGGCGATCTGCTCCTGGTCGAGCTCGACGAGCTGGAGCACCTTCTCGCCGTCGCGAAAGAACACGAACGGCGCGCCGTCACGCGTTACCCGCAGCAGCGCCTGTAACTCGCTCGGACTCACGTCCCCACCCAGTACCGCACGTTCCTCGGCACGCACGGGGCGAGGGTACTAGCTTCCAGTCGTCATGCATGTCGTCCTCGACAACCAGCAAGGGGAGTTTGCCGACGTCGAGCTGATGCTCGGGCGCAGCGACGCGACGGTGGGCGACCTCGTGGACGTCCTGCGCAACGGCGAGGGCCCCTCGCGCCGCGGCGGCTCGGCCTCGACCGGGATCATGCTCGACGGGCGCTTCTGCCATCCCGACCTCGCCCTCGACGAGATCGGCCTGCACGAAGGCGCGCGCGTGAGCCTCGCCGCCTCCGCCGCGCCCCCGCCCCCACCGAGCAGCGCCCCGCTCGAGCTGCGGGTCGTCGCCGGCCTCGACTCGGGCCAGCGCATCCCCCTCATCTCCGACGGGACGACGGTCGGACGCGACGACGACGACGCGCTCGCCATGGCCGACGTCGCCGTCTCGCGCCGGCACCTTCGCGTCGAGCCCAGCCCCGGCGGCCTGCGCGCCACCGTCACCGATCTCGGTTCGGTCAACGGGTCATGGGTCGAAGGTCGCCGGATCAAGGAGCCCACCGAGGTCTCGCCCGGCACCGTGTTCGAGGCCGGCGACGTCGCGTTCATGCTCGCCGAGGTGAGCGCCGACCGGCTCGACGTGGATCCCCAGCGTCAGGCCGGGGCGGGAGGCCTCGTCGCCTTCAACCGGCCGCCCCGCGCCCGCAAGCGCGGCCCCGACGCGGCGCTCAGCCCGCCCGAGCAGGTGCGCGAGCAGACCGCGCAGAAGTTCAGCATGGTCTCCGCCTTCGCCCCTCTGCTCCTCGGAGGGGTGATGGTGATCCTCCTCCATAACATCCTCTTTGCCCTGTTCATGCTCCTGAGCCCGGTGATGGTGATCGGGAGCTGGCTCGAGAGCCGCCGGCAGACGGGGAGCGCCACGCGCGGCGCGCGGCGCGCCCATGCCGAGCAGCTCGCGACCTTCACCACCGAGGTGACCGCCCGCTCGGCCGAGGTCATAACCCACCTGCGCCAGTCCCTCCCCGATCCCGCCGAGATCATCCGCCGGGCGACGGATCCGAGTCCCCTCCTCTGGGAGCGCCGCCCCGACGACGACGACTTCCTCTATCTCTCCGCCGGCCTCGGCGATCGGATCATCCGCCCGCCGCTCGACTCCCGGCGCGTCCCCTCGACCGACGCCGAAACCGTGCTGGCAAAGAACGAGCGCCTGCGCATGGCTCCCATCCTCGTCGATCTCCAGAAGGGCGGCGTGGTGGGAATCGTCGGGCCCCGACCTGCAACCCTCGCCGCCGCCCGCAGCCTCATGTGCCAGGCGGCGGTCCTCCACGGCCCGGCCGATCTTCAGATCGCCGTCCTCACCGAGTCCGAGCGCAGTGCCGAGTGGGACTGGGCCAAGTGGCTTCCCCATGCCCGGGACGCCTCGCGGGGAGGCGACGCTCGCCTCCTCGCCGCAGACCCGACGAGCGTCAGCGAGCTCACCGCGGAGCTCATGGAACGAGCGGGCGACGACTCGCGCTTCCTCCTCGCCGTGCTCGACAGCGACGCGCTGATCGAGGGGCGCGGAGCCGTCGGCCGAGCGCTGCTGCGCACCGGCGAGACGGTCAGCGGGATCGTCATCGCTCGCTCGAACGAGCGTCTGCCCGCCATCTGCACCACCGTGCTCGAGCTCGAGCAGGGCACCGCCGAGGCGGTGATGCGCCGTCCCCAGGCGGGGGAGAGCGTGGATCCCCTGCTCGTCGCCGGCGTCTCGACAGCGACCGCTCGCGAATGCGCGCTCGGCCTGGCGAGGTTCGAGGACTCCGACCTGCAGATCGCCGGCGGGTCACTGCCCTCCGAGGTCTCGCTCCTGCCCTTGCTCGGGATGGGCGAGCCGACCCCCAGGGCCCTGGCCGAGCGCTGGCGCGTGGCGGCGCCGCACGCCAGCCTGGAAGCGACGTTTGCCCTCGCCGAGGATGGCCCGTTCACCCTCGACATGGTGCTCGACGGCCCCCACGGCCTGATCGCCGGGACGACGGGCTCGGGCAAGAGCGAGCTCCTGCGCAGCCTGGTGGCCGCGCTCGCCGCGAGCCACGACCCGGCGCGACTGAACTTCGTGCTCATCGACTACAAGGGAGGGAGCGCCTTCGCCGAGTGCGCCGAGCTCCCGCACACGGTGGGCATGGTCACCGACCTCGACGAGCAGCTCGGAGCGCGGGCGCTGCGCAGCCTCGAGGCCGAGCTCCGCTACCGCGAGCGCGTGCTCGGCGAGTACCGCGCCGGCGACCTCATCGCCTATCAGCAGCTCGTCCGCGACAACACCGCTCCCGCGCTGCCGCGACTGCTCGTGATCATCGACGAGTTCGCCACGCTGGCCGCCGAGCTCCCGGACTTCGTCGCCTCACTCGTGGGCATCGCCCAGCGGGGACGCAGCCTCGGCGTCCACCTCCTCCTCGCCACGCAGCGGCCCTCGGGAGCGGTCAACGAGAACATCCGCGCCAATGCCAACCTGCGCATCTGCCTGCGCGTCCAGACGCCCCAGGACTCCTCGGACGTGATCGACTCCCCCGCCGCAGCACGCATCGGGCGCACCCAGCCCGGGCGCGCGCAGGTCAGGCTCGGCCCTTCGGAGCTCGTCCCGATCCAGACCGCGCTCGTGACCGGTGCGACGGCCACGGGGCCGCCGCGCGCCGTCGACGTGCGCATGTTCGAGTTCGCCGCCGCCAACGGCGATGCGCAGGAGCAGGCGCCCGAGCACTCTGACCTCCAGCGCCTGGTCGGCGTCGCCCGCGAGGCCTTCCAGTCGCTGGAGATACCCGAGCCCCGCCGACCGTGGCTGCCGCCGCTCGCGCCCGAGATCCCGCTCGAGGACGTCCTCGCGCTCGGCCCGCCGCGGCCGCTCGCCGGCGAGCGCGGCCTGGTGGTGGCTCTCGCCCTCGCCGACGACCCTGACGCCCAGGCCCAGTACCCGGTCGGCTGGAACCTCGATGCCGGGAATCTGCTCCTCTACGGGCTCGGCGGCAGCGGGACGACGACGACGCTCGGCTCGATCGCCCTCTCGCTCGCCGACACCACCGGTCCTGACCGGGCCCACGTCTACGTCATGGACTTCGGCGCCGGCGAGCTCACCCCACTGACGGCGCTCGCCCACGTCGGCGCCGTCACCGCTCCGCCCGAGCACGAGCGCCAGCGGCGCCTGCTCCGGCGCCTGCGCGGCGAGCTCGAGGCCCGGCGGCGCCTCGACTCCGCCGCGCGCGCCGGAGCGCCCCGGATCGTCGTCCTCCTCGACGGTTACGCGGGCTTCGCCTCCGAGCACGACGACCTCGCCGGGGACGCCACGCGCGACGCGCTCGCACGGGTCTGGGCCGACGGACCCGAAGTGGGCATCCACATGGCGATCAGCGCCGACCGCGCCGGCGCCGTCCCCAATGCGCTCGCCTCGCTCGCCCAGCAGCGCCTCGTGTTCCGTCTCGCCGACCTGCCCGACTACGCCCAGTTCGGCATCCACCGCGCCGATGTGCCCCGCTTCACGCCGGGTCGGGCGGTGGTCGGCGGGAGCGGCCAGGCGGTCCAGGTCGCGCGGTCGCGAGACCCGCTCGCGGCGGCCGTCGACCGCCGCCGCCCGGCCGACGGCGCGGCGCCGCCCGCCGGCGGACCGCCGCCCATCGGCGTCCTGCCCCAGAGCGTGCCCCTCGAAGCGGTGCTCGGGTCGGCGCGCGTGGGCCAGGAGCCGTGGTTCGTGCCCCTGGGGATCGGCGATGACCAGCTCGAGCCCGTCGGCTTCGAGCTCTATCAGGGCGATCACGCGCTGGTGGCCGGCTCCCCCCGCTCGGGCAAGACCACGGTCCTGCTCCTCCTCGCCGCTCTCGTCGCCCGAGCGCACCCCGAGTACTCGCTGATCGGGGTGGCGGTCCGGCCCTCGAAGCTCCGGGAATGCAGTGAGCTCGAGCGCGTGGTCACCGAGGCGAAGGAGATCCCCACGCTCGTCGAGGAGCTCCGCGCGGGCAGCGGACCCAGGCTTCTCCTCATCGACGACGCCGAGATGGTGCCCGACGAGGCCAGGGCGCTGACGGCGCTGTTCACCGACGCGCCGGCCGGCCTGCACGCCGTCGTCGCCGGCCGCGCCGACGGACTGCGCTCGCTGGGACACTGGAGTGCGGGCGCTCGGCGCTCGCGCGCCGGGCTCCTCCTTCAGCCTGACGTCCAGACCGACGGCGGTCTCCTCGGCGTGACTCTGCCCCGCCGCCCCGCTCCCCCGGTCCGTCCCGGATGCGGCTACCTCGTCCAGGCGGGTGGATTCGAGCTCGTGCAGGTGGCGCACCCCACCCCGGCGGCCGATCGCGCGTAGCGCTCAGCCGGCGCTCGGCGCCCGCGCTTCCAGCTCCAGCGAGCAGCCGTCGGCGATCTTATCGAGGAGGGGAACGAGCTTCTCGAATACGCCGACCTGCGGCGTCATGAACGTCGTCGCGAGCACGCCGTGCTCGGTCCGCAGCATGTACTGCACGGTGAGGATGGGCTGCGGCGGCTGATCGGGCAGGGCCGCCCCATCGCTCACCCGGCGGATACGCACCCCCCGGTAGTCGCCGCCCGGATGCTTGAACTCGACCGGCTCCACGTCAGCGCCGAGGATCGACTCGGGGAGCGGACCGGGGACGTCTTTCAGGGCGACGTTGAGCATCACGTAGAGCTCGCTGTTCGGCTTCCCCTCCCGCGGAAAGTCATATCCGATGGCCATGATGGCGATCACGCCGGCCGCGTCGATGCCGCGCGCCAGCGTGGCCACCACCTCGGCCAGGGATCCGGACTTCGTCGCCGCCTCGGCCGGCATCTTCATCACGTCGGTGGCCTTCCAGTCGAGGGGCACCCGCAGCGAGAGCACGAGGCGCGCGCCATCTGAACGGGTGGCGGGGAACTTCCACTTCGGTCCCCAGCCGTGGCTGCGCCAATGGGCTTCGGGGTCTCCCGGAGTCTCAGGGCGGAGCCCGCTCTCGATCAGGTTCATGTGCTCTGCGCCCGGCTAACCGTGCGATACGCCAATCTTGGGGTCGACCGCCTTGGCCAGCGTACTCTTCCCCTTCTCGGTTCCGTAGTCGAGCGCCTGGCCGCCCCTGTCGGCGTTGTACTGAGCCTGCGTCGCGGCCTGCTCGGCACCTGTCTTGCCCGCGTTCGTGAGATCATCGAGCGAGCTCTGAACGTCGCTGGGAAGGGCAAGCTCGTGGATCGAGTCTTGCAGGCTCCCCCACGCCTTGACCTCGCTCTCGGCCTCCTTGACCTGCTCGTCGCCGATGCCGGCGGTGTCGGCGGCGCCCGGGGCGAGCATGAGCCCGGCGTCCAGCTCCGCCTCGGCGTAGTCGCCGTGCTCGAGGTCGTCGATCACGTTAGCCGAGCCGCTGACGATGCCGCCGCCCTTGGCCAGGCCGTTGGCCCCATTGACGACCTGCTGGAGGTTGAGCCCCTTGCTCGCCGCGCTGGCGCCGGCCTCGTCGGTGGCGGCGGCTACGCCGTCAACTCCCGCCTCGCTCCCGTCCACGGCGCCGTCGGCGGCGACGAGCTCGGGTGCGGCGAAGGGAGCGAGCACCGTCGCGGCCAGGAGCGCCGTTCCGCCCACGTCCTCGGCGACCTTGCCGAACGTCGACAGGCTGGGATGGTTGGCGAAGTTGGCGATCGCTCCGGGGAGATCCTCGATCGGCGAGAGAATGAAGTTCATCACGTTGCCGACCCAGTGAAGCGCGCCGTCCAACCAGCTGCGGTGGGGAGGCACATGGCTGGCGCTCGACACCTTGCCCTGGGCCGAGTCGCGGGCGGAGCCGAACGCATCGAGGATGCTGAAGCCCTGGCTCGTGAGCGAGGCGATCTCCCCCTGCGCGTTCGAGACCGCGCCGCTGGCCGCGCTCACCGCGGTGTTCAGCGCCGAGCTCAGAGGAACGCTCTTGAACGGGGTGAGCGGCTGGGAGATGTTCTGGGCATTCAGCTTGTTCTGCGCCGTACTGAGCGATGACTGAGCGCTCGAGAGCGAGGACTGCGCGTTCGCGAGCTGCGAGTGCGCGGCCTGAAGCTGGGAGACGATGTTCTGGAACGCGGGCTTGAGCGAGGCCAGCTCCATCTCGAACGCGTTCAGCCCATCGGCCGCCTCCTGGTATGACGAGGTCACCTTGCCGAGCTCGTCCGGGAGCTTGCCCAGGCCCGACTTGAAGGCAGCCGCC
>DATCEM010000150.1:0-4306 GCA_036510175.1 Solirubrobacteraceae bacterium
TGGGCGGGGTGGGCGGGGCGAGTAAACGGGCGTGCAGTTCGCTGACCGCATGCGAAGGAGTCGTCCCGAGCTCGTCGCGCAGCAGCTGGCGCAGGCGCTCGTAGGCCGTCAGAGCCTCGGCCGTGTTCCCCTCGGCGGCGAGCGCCTCCATCACCAGCGCGTGACCGCCCTCCCGGTAGGGAGCCCGGGTCACCAGCTCCCGCGCCGCTCGCGTGGCCTCCCTCGGGTTCCCGCGCCGCAGCTCGGAGCGGGCCCCGAGCTCGAGCGCGCTCACGGCGAGATCGTCGAGATCGCGCCGTGCGTCCTCGATCCACGGCGCGGTCTCGCCCGCGAGGAACGGCTCGGCGAGCAGCGCTGCCGCGGCGTGAGCGGCCGCGGCGGAGTCGGCGAGTCGCTCTTCGCGCAGAGCCCGCTCAGCGGCGGCGACATCGGCTGCGGCCTGCTCGATGTCGATCCAGACGTCGTCCGGGAGATCGAGTTGGAGCTCGCCTCGGCCGGTGAGCGCATCAGGGCCGAAGACGCGGCGCACGGCGCTGAGGAGCACACGCAGGGCGCCTTCGTGCTGTCCCCAGCTTCCCTGCGGCCAGATCGCGTCGATGAGCTCCTCGCGACGCATCGGCCGCTCGCGGCGCAGGACGAGGAGCGCGGCGAGCACGCGCGCCTGCCGGCGCTCCAGGCGGTGCTCGAGCGCCTCCCCGTCGAGGCTGACGCGTAGGCGCCCGCAGAGCCAGATGCGCGTGGACATTTCGCGTGATTATGGGGATCGCGAGAGCGCGCGGGCGGGCCGTGCTCCACCGGCGCCGCACGATGTAAGCTTCCGAGCCTCACGTCGGCTTCTGGGACCGTGGTCGTAACGCGACCTCGGAGGCCCGGCGCAACCCGAGGTTGGATAGGGGGAGTGCAGCGGTAATGCAGATCCGGATGGTGTCCCTGGAGGATGGCATCACCTCATGCGGCTTTCGCAAGATGGCCGCTTACGTGGCGCGCATCAACCGCGACACCGAGGCGTTCTACGTCACCACCGCTCGCTACAAGACGATCCGTAACGGGCTCACGGGTGGGCGCGGCGCCGGCGGCGACCTGAGCGATGACGAGGTCGAGGAGGTGGCGCAGGGGCTCGTGGGCGCCGATCTGCTCGGCTTGTCGTCGATGACCGGGTATGCCGATCTCACACGGCGAGTGGTCAAGCGGGTCAGGGAGCTCGATCCGTCGGTGTACATGGTCTGGGGCGGGATCCACCCGATCATCCACCCCGAGGACGCGATCACCGCCGACGTCGACGCGATCTGCACCGGAGAGGGAGAGCTCGCCTTCCACGAGCTCCTCGATGCCCTCAACGAGGGGCGCGACCCCACCGATGTCAAGAACTTCTGGTTCAAGCGGGGAGAGGAGATCAAACGTAATCAGTTCCTCCCGCTGATGACGGCGGAGGAGATGGAGACGATGCCCTTCCCGCTCTACCGCGAGAAGGAGAAGATCTACCGGCCGGGCCAGGGGTTCGAGCCGATCCAGCTCGGTGACTACGTGGCCAACGACGGCCTGAGCTACACGGCGATCTGGTCGATCGGCTGCCCGTTTCACTGCACCTACTGCGGCAACACCAAGTTCATCGCCAACGACCTGAAGTACAAGCGCATCCGCCACCCGAGCGCGCGGTACATGGTCGAGCAGATCAAGGACGTACGCAGGCGCTCACCCCAGATCTCGCACGTGAACTTCCAGGACGACAGCTTCATGGCGATTCCCTACCCGCAGCTCGCGGAGTTCGCCGAGCTGTGGAAGGCCGAGCTCGACATCCCCTTCGCCGTCTACGGCGTCATCCCCAATTACGTCAAGAAGGACAAGTTCGAGATCCTTACGTGGGCGGGGATGAACCGGGTGAGGATGGGAATCCAGTCCGGCAGCCAGGAGATCCTCGACTTCTACCAGCGACCGTCACCGCCCGAGAAGATCCTCGCCGCCGGCGGGGTGATCGCCTCCTTCGCGCCCAAGTATCACCTGCCTCCGGTGTACGACATCATCATGGACAACCCGATCGAGTCGCGCAAGAACGTCCGCGAGACCCTGCAGCTGCTCTACGACATGCCGCGGCCGTTCTCCCTGCTCATCTACTCGCTCAAGGTGATTCCCAACACCGAACTCGAGCGCGCGATGAAGGAACGCGGCGTCGAGCTCGACAAGATCGATTCGAGCTACCTGGTGATACCGCCGCGGGCCGCGAACGTGCTGCTCTACCTGCTGTGCGTCGTCAAGCCGCCGGGGTGGCTGTGGCGGCGTCTGCTCGGACGGGTGCGCGCGAGCAGCGAGCCGCAGAAGCTTTACCCGCGACTCGGGATGATCCTTCGTGTGCTCTACCTCGTGCGCCGCGTGATTCCTCACGCCAAGCGACTGGATTTCTCGATCACGCCGGGATGGATTGGGTATTGGGCCTGGCGGCTCGGTTTCGTGGGGCTGTGGAACCGGCGAATCAACGCGCGGCTCCCCAAGCCCGAGCCTCCGGCGCGCCGGACGGTGCCCGCTCGCTCTGTCCTGACGCTCGTTCCCGAGCGGCCGATCGCGGTCGCCGAGGCGGAGTCCGCTGCCCCCGCGGTCGCGGACGAGTCGGCGCGGTGAGGGCGGGGTCCTAACCCGATTCAAAGGGCCGACGGACGACCAAGTCCAGGGGAGTGCAAGAGCAATGCAGGTGCGCATGGTGTCCCTCGAGGACGGCATCACCTCATGTGGGTTTCGCAAGATGGCCGCTTACGTGGCCGGCCTGAACGCCGACACTCAGGCCTGCTACGTGACCACCAACCGCTACCGAGGGATCCGCAACGCGCTCTTCGGTGGCCTCGGGTCAGGCGGCGGCCTCGATGACGACGAGGTCGACGAGATCGCGCAGGAGCTCTCGAGCGCTGAGCTCATCGGGTTCTCCTCGATGACCGGCTACGCCGATCTCACGCACCGGATCATCCGCCGCGTGCGCGAGCTCAACCCCTCCGTGTACATGATCTGGGGCGGGATCCACGCGATCATCAATCCCGAGGACGCGATCACCGCCGACGTCGACGCGATCTGCACGGGCGAGGGGGAGTTCGCCTTCCAGGAGCTGTTCGAGGCGCTCCAGAGTGGACGCGACGAGACCACGGTCAAGAACTTCTGGTTCAAACGCGGCGACGAGGTCATCCAGAACCACTTCCTCCCGCTCATGACCGCGCCGGAGATGGAGTCGCTTCCCTTCCCCCTGTACCGCGAGAAGGAGAAGATCTACCGCCCCGGCGAGGGATTCGACGACATCCGGCTCGGCGACTATGTGGCCAACGACGGCCTGAGCTACACGACCCTGTGGTCGATCGGCTGCCCGTTCCACTGCACCTACTGCGGCAACACCAAGTTCATCGCCAACGACGCCAAGTACAAGCGCATCCGCCATCCGAGCGCCCGGTACATCGTCGAGCAGATCAAGGACGCCCGGCGGCGCTTTCCTCATCTCAGCCAGGTGAGCTTCCACGACGACAGCTTCATGGCGATCGGTTACGAGCAGCTCGAGGAGTTCGCCGTGCTGTGGAAGGAAGAGCTCGACATCCCGTTCGCCGTCTACGGAGTGATCCCGAACTACGTCAAGCAGGACAAATTCGAGATCCTCACCTGGGCGGGGATGAACCGGATTCGCATGGGAATCCAGTCGGGCAGCGAGCACATCCTCGACTTCTATAAGCGTCCGTCTCCGCCCGAGAAGATCAAAGCCGCCGGGCAGGTCATCGGCTCCTTCGCCGGTGAGTACCACCTGCCCCCAGCCTTCGACCTGATCGTCGACAACCCGATCGAGACGCGCCAAGACGTCGTCGACACCCTCCAGCTCATCTACGAGATGCCGCGTCCCTACACGCTGTTCATCTACTCGCTCAAGGTGATTCCCAACACCGAGCTCGAGCGTCTGATCAAGGAGCGGGGGGTCGAGGTGGACAAGATCGACTCGAGCTTCTTCGTCATCCCGCCGCGGATCGGGAACCTCCTGCTCTACCTCCTGTGTCTCGTCAAACCACCGCCGTGGCTGTGGCGGCTCCTGCTGCGCGGCGTCAAGGCGAGCACCGAGCCCCAGCGGCTGTACCCGCGGATCGGCCTCGTGCTGAGAACGCTGTACCTGGCCCGGCGTGCGTTGGCCCACTTCCGGCGGATGGACTTCTCGATCTTCCCCGGCTGGACCGGCTACGTGGCCTGGCGGCTGGGATTCGTCGGCCTCTGGCATCGGCGGTTCAATCCCCGGCTGCCGAGACCTGAGCGCCCCGCCCGCCGGCGCACACCGGCGCGATCGCTTGTCACGATC
>DATCEM010000151.1:0-5118 GCA_036510175.1 Solirubrobacteraceae bacterium
CCTCGTAGCGATGACGGTGGCGCTCGTAGATGACGGCCTCGCCGTAGAGCTCGCGCGCCTTGGTCGCCTCGTGGAGCTTGATCGGATCGGCGCCGAGCCGCATGGTCCCCCCCATGTCGGCGATCTCCTTCTGCTCGGGGAGGAGGTCGATGACCGGGAACGGCGTCTCGGGATCGAACTCGGTCGAGTTCGCCCCCGCCATGCCCGCGACCTCGCGGGCGTACTCGCACACCGCGACCTGCATCCCCAGGCAGATTCCGAGGTAGGGAATCCCCAGCTCCCGGGCGACGTGCGCGGCGCGGATCTTGCCCTCGATCCCGCGACCACCGAATCCTCCGGGGATGAGGATCCCGTCGGCCCGTTCGAGCGTCGGCCGCAGATCCGGGTCCCCCGCCCGCTCGGAGTCGACCCAGTCCACCTCGACCTTCACGCCGTGGTGGACTCCGGCATGCCGGAGCGCTTCGACGACCGAGAGGTAGGCGTCCTCGAGCTTGACGTACTTGCCCACGAGCGCGATCCGCACCGTCTGGGTCGCCTCGCCGGCGCGCTCGGTCATCGCCCTCCAACCCGCCAGGTCCGCCTCCGGCGCCTGCACCCCGAAATGCTCGAGGATGTAGTCGTCGACCCCATCGTCCTGGAAGACGAGCGGGACCTGATAGGTGTCCTCGACGTCGCGTGCGGAGACGACAGCCTCCACCGGGAGGCTCGCGAACAGCGCGATCTTGCGCCGGATCTCCTGTGACAGCGCGGATTCAGACCGGCACACAACCATGTCCGGCGCGATACCGATCCTCCTCAGCTCGTTGACCGAGTGCTGGGTCGGCTTCGTCTTCAGCTCGCCGGCGTGGCCGATGTAGGGCACGAGGGTGAGGTGGAGGAACATGCAGCGCCGGCGTCCCACGTCGACCGGGAACTGGCGGATCGCCTCAAGGAAGGGCAGCGACTCGATGTCGCCGACCGTGCCGCCGATCTCGGTGATCACGAAGTCGACGTCGCTGGCGTCCGCCATCAGGCGGATGCGATGCTTGATCTCGTCGGTGATGTGGGGTACGACCTGCACGGTCGCGCCGAGGTAGTCGCCGCGGCGTTCGCGGCGGATGACCGAGTTGTAGATCCCCCCCGCGGTGACGTTCGACGCCCGGCTCGTGTTCGCGTCGGTGAAGCGCTCGTAATGGCCGAGGTCGAGGTCGGTCTCCGCGCCGTCCTCGGTGACGAACACCTCACCGTGCTGGTAGGGCGACATCGTGCCGGGATCGACGTTGATGTAAGGGTCGAACTTCTGTAGCTGGACGTCGAGGCCCCGGGCGACGAGCAGGCGGCCGATCGATGCCGCCGCGATCCCCTTACCGAGCGAGGAGACGACACCACCGGTGACGAAGATGAAGCACGTCTCGCCGGAGAATTCGGTTGCGCCGTGGCGGAGGTTCTGAGCCATGCAGGGATCCTTGCGTGTGGACTTTCACTGAGTCTAGTGCCGCGGCTGAAGGTAGCGATGCCGCCGGACGGCGCTGCCGAATTTCGCTTGCGCTCATTGCCAAATTTCGCTTGCGCTCATTCGGTCGGCGCGGATCCGGTCGCTGGCGCCGGCACGAACTCCTGTCGATCCGCGCCGGGGGGCTCGGCTGCCCGAATATGACTATGCGGCGCGGAGGAGCTTTCGGGCGTGCTGGCTTGCGGCGCGGTCGTCCTCTGCGGCCCCGAGCATGCGCACGAGCTCGGCGACCACCTGATCGCCGCCGAGCTCGAGGACCTCGGTGCTCGCCGTGCCGCCGGCCGAGGACTTGGCGATGCGGAAGTGGCGCTCGGCGAGCGAGGCGACCTGGGGCAGGTGGGTGATGCACAGCACCTGGCGACCGGATGCGAGGGCGCGCAGGTGCTCCCCGACCGCGCGCGCCGTGTGGCCTCCGATCCCCGCGTCGACCTCGTCGAACACGAGCATCGGGACGACGCCGGCGGCGGGCGAGCCCCCGGCGGGCTCGGCGTGGGCGGCGCTCAGGAGGGCGAGCATGACCCGCGAGAGCTCGCCGCCGGAGGCGATCTCGCGCAGGGGCCCAGCGGGGACGCCGGGATTGGGGGCGATCATGAGCTCGACGGTCTCGGTCCCCGCAGGCCCGCAGCCGTCCGGGCGGGGGACGAGCTCGACCTCGAACTCCGCGCCTTCCATCGCGAGCTCGGCGAGCCGGCTGCGCACCGCCTCGGCGAGTCGCGGCGCGGCGCGGCGGCGTCCCTCGGTGAGCGTCGCCGCGAGCCGGCCGAGCTCCGCCGTTGTTGTTTCGATCTCCGCCTGGACCTCCTCGAGCGCGGTCTCGGCGCCGGCGAGCTCCTCGCGGCGTGCCGCGCAGCGCTCGGCGTGCTCGAGCACGGCGGCGACCGAGCCGCCGTGCTTTCGCTCGAGCCGGGCGAGCAGCTCCAGGCGGTCCTCGATCTCCTCCAGGCGCCCGGGTGCCGCATCGATCTCGTAGGCGTGCCGACGGAGCTCGGCGCCGAGGTCCTCGACCTCGTAGAGGACCGTCTGCAGACGCTGAAGAGTGCCGGACAGCTCGGGGTCGAGGGCGGCGACCGGTTCGAGCGTCCTCGCGGCCTGGGCGAGAAGGAAGCCGGCCCCCGGGCCGCCCGCCTCGGGCGCGAGTGCCTCCGCCGCCGCCTGCGCCGCCGTCGTGATCACCTCGGAGTGGCGCAGGCGGTCGCGCTCGACGAGGAGCGCCGCCTGCTCCTCCTCGCTCGGGTTCGCCGCCTCGATCTCCTCGAGCTCGAAGGTGAGCAGGTCGAGCTCACGCTCGCGAGCTCCGGCCAGCGTGCTCAGCTTCTCCAGGCGCTCGCCGAGCTCGTGCAGGCGGCGGTGGACGGCCGCGACGTGCGCCCGTGCGGCCAGATGGTCGGCGCCGCAGTGCGCGTCGAGCACGTCGAGCTGCGCCGAGGCGAGCATGAGCCGGCGATGCTCATGCTGACCGTAGAAGGCGAGCAGCTCGTGGCCGAGCTCGCGCAGGTCGGCGACCGTCGCCGTGCGCCCGCACACGTAGGCCCGCGTGCGTCCGTCGGGCCACACGCGACGGGCGAGCACGATCTCCTCACGTTCTGAGCCGAGGCGCTCGGCCAGCGCCGGGCTGAGCTCCGGCGGGCAGTCGAACACCCCCTCGACGTAGGCCTCGGTGGCACCGGGACGCACGATCCCGCTGCGCGCGCGCCCACCGAGCAGGAGGTCGAGCGCGTGGGCGAGCATGGTCTTACCAGCACCGGTCTCGCCGGTGAGGACGTTCAGCCCGGGGGCGAGCCGGAGCTCGGCCCGCTCGAGCAGGAGCAGATTCTCCACGCGAAGCTCGTGCAGCATGGCCGACGGTGTACCAGCCGGCGAAGACGGACTCGCCCGGGGCGGGACCTAAGGTTGCGTCGCCAGGCGCCCGAACTTCTCGCGCAGGCGGTGGTAGAAGGTCGTACCGGGGAGCTGCGCGAGCGAGGACTGGCCGTCGCGGAAGCGCGTCTCCATCGCCTCTCCGGGGGGCAGGGCGCCGACCGGCCGTCCGTCGACGGCGATGTCCACGGGCTCTTCGCGCGAGCGGTTGTGGACCACCAGGATGTCTCCGGGCGCGACCACGAGCGACCGCGCGGTGAGCGAGTGGGGGGCGATGAAGGAGACCGCGAAGCCATGCACGCCCCAGGCCATGACGGGCCCGCCGTTGGCCAGGTTGTAGCCCGTGGAACCAGCCGGCGTCGCGACGACGAGGCCGTCGCAGCGCACCCGGCCGATCTCCTCCCGGCCCACCGCGTAGGCGAGGTCGGCGACTCGCTTGCCCGCCTGGCGGTGCAGGGAGACGTCATTGATCGCCAGCCAGCTGTGCCCGGCGCCCCTGACCTCGATCCCCGGGAGCGGAAGGACATCGAACTCGCCCGCGAACGCGAGCCGCAGGCCGGTGTCGACCTCGTCGGGGTCGATCGTGGCGAGGAAGCCGATCTCGCCGTAGTTGACCCCGAACACCGGGATCCCCGTCCCGGCGTAGGTGCGCAGGCCGGTGAGGATCGTCCCGTCGCCGCCGAGCGCGAAGCACACATCGACGTCGCGCTCGACGGGCGCGTCGAGGACGAGACCCTCGGCTGGCTCGAGGTGGTGCTTGAGCGTCTCCTCGGGATCGAGCCGCAGGACGGCGCCGACCTCCCGCGCCATCGCGATCAGCGCTTCGAGCGCCGGGCCGGTCTCGTCGGGCCTGCGGTGGGTCAATACCGTTGCTGTCCGCGGCGGCCTCACGGCTCGACCTCGCGGGCGGCCGACTCGAGATCATCCACGCCACCGCGGGGGGCCTCGGCGAGCCAGATGAAGGTCTCGAGGTTCCCCTTCGGACCCGGCAGGCCAGAGCTCGCGTAGCCCAAAACCGCGGCGCCGAGATCCTGCGCGGCCCGCCCGACGGCGATCAGCGCATCGCGGCGCAGGTGCGACTCCCGCACGACGCCGCCCTTGCCGACGTGGTCACGGCCAACCTCGAACTGGGGCTTGACCAGCGCCAGGCAGTCGTAGCGCTCGGCCGCGCACGCGAGCGTCGCGGGCAGCACCTTCGCAAGCGAGATGAACGACGCATCCACAACGATGAGATCCGGCGCGTAGGGCAGCTCATCCCGGCGCAGCGTGCGCGCGTTGCGCCGCTCGATCACCGTGACCCGCGGATCGCCGCGCAGCCGCCAGTCGAGCTCGCCGTAGGCGACGTCGACGGCGACTACGTGGGCGGCGCCGCGCTGGAGCAGGCAGTCGGAGAACCCCCCGGTTGAGGCGCCCACGTCGAGCGCTCGGCGACCCCGGACGCTCAGGCCGAGCGCCTCGAGGGCATTCTCGAGCTTGCGGCCGCCACGCGAGACGAACGCGGGCGCCTGGGCCACCGCCACCTCGATGTCCTCACCCACGAGCTGACCCGGCTTCTGCGCGGGTCGCCGCTCGGCACCGAGCCAGACCTCGCCCGCGAGCACCGACGCGGCGGCGCGGGTACGCGAGGGAAACACTCCGCGCTGTGAGAGAAGGGTGTCGAGCCGAACCTTGGTCACGGTCGCGAACGGTACCGGCCGCAGGGTCCGAGCTCGGTGCCCGGCCTCTGTCTCCTCCTAGGCCAAGGGAACGGCCCGCCACCGGCGGGCCGT
>DATCEM010000152.1:0-2624 GCA_036510175.1 Solirubrobacteraceae bacterium
GCCCGCCGCGCGGCCCCGGCCCGCCGCGCGTCCCCAGCCCGCCGCGCGGCCCCAGCCCGCCGCGCGGCGAAGATTTGTTACGCCCGTCACCCACGTGTCACGTTTTTTCGGTCAACATCGACCTCATGATCGAGGGTGGGCGATTTACGGACGAGGGGCGTCCGTCAAACGCCCACCCTGCCCGGGAGCTGGCGATCGCCGAGCTGATGACGCGCCAGAAGACTCTCGCGACCGTCGAGCAACTCGAGGAGCTCGGTCTATCGGGCCGGGGAGTCCGCCACCGCGCGAAGCTCGGGCGCCTGTACCGCATCTACCCCCGCGTCTACTCGACCACGCCCCCGTCGCTGCTGCCGCCCCGCGCCCGCTGGCTGGCGGCCGTGCTCGCGTGCGGGCCCGGCGCCTACCTCTCGCACCGGACCGCCGCGGCGCTCTGGGGTGCCCGCGCCACGCTTCGCTCGGGCATCGACGTGACCGCGCCAGGACGCCGCGGCCGTCACCTCGTCGGCATCGACGTGCACCGCGCGGCCACCCTCACCCTGCCCGACGTCGCCGTGGTCGACGGCATCCCCTGCACCTCGCTCGCGCGCACGGTGCTCGACCTCGCCGCGGTGGTCCCGCGGCGCGCCGTCGAGCGGGCGATCGACCAGGCGGACGTGCTCGAGATCTTCGACCTCGGGGCGTTTGACGACGTGCTCAGCCGCAACCCGACCCGGCCGGGAGCTTCAACAGTCCGCGCGGTCCTCGACGAGTATCAGCGAGACGAGGCCCACCTGAGCACCCTGACCGAGAGCGACCTAGAGGAGGCCTTCCTCGCCCTGTGCGACGCCGCCGGCTTCCCCCGGCCCGAGGTCCAGCAGTACCTCATGCTTCCGGGCGGCGAGTCGATCAGGGCCGACTTCCTATGGCGCAACGAGCGGCTGGTGGTCGAGACCGACGGCGCCAGGTTCCACCGGACCTACTGGACTCGCGAGCGCAACGCGGCGCGGGACCTGCTGCTCGCGGAGGCTGGGTGGATACCCGTGCGTCTCACCCGGAGGATGGTGTTCAGAACACCCGCGCAGACCACACGAACCTTCGGCGGACTGCTTGCGCGCGCCCGATCCCGTCAATATTCCCTGCCTGAGAGATGACGGGACCTGAGGCTCATCGCGTGGTGATCATCGGCTCGGGCTTCGGCGGCCTGTTCGCCACCCGGGGTCTGAAGGGGGCGCCGGTCGCGGTGGAAGTCATCGCGCGCACGAGCCATCACCTGTTCCAGCCCCTGCTCTATCAGGTGGCGACGGGGATCCTCTCCGAGGGCGAGATCGCCCCCGCCACGCGCGACATCCTGCGCCACCAGGAGAACGCGAGCGTCCTCCTCGGCGAGGTCATCGACATCGATCTCGATGCCCGCACGGTGACCTCGCGGGTCATCGACCACGAGGTGGTCAGGAGCTACGACAGCCTGATCGTCGCCGCCGGGGCGGAGTCGTCGTACTTCGGTCACGACGAGTGGGAGTCTTCCGCCCCTGGCCTCAAGAGCATCGACGACGCGCTCGAGCTGCGAGGTCGCATCCTCGGCGCCTTCGAGATGGCGGAGATCGAGGACGATCCGCAGGCGCGGGCGGCGTGGATGACCTTCGTTGTGGTCGGCGCCGGCGCCACCGGGGTCGAGATGGCCGGGCAGATCGCCGACCTCGCACACCACACGCTGCGCTCGAACTTCCGCCACATCGACCCCGCCGACGCCCGGATCCTCCTTGTCGACGCGCTGCCCCGGGTCCTCACCCAGTTCGATCCTCGCCTCTCGACCAGGGCGAAAGCGAGGCTCGAGACGATCGGCGTCGAGGTCCACCTCGAGGTCCGGGTGACCAATCTCGATGAGCACGTGGTCGAATTCAGCGGCTCCGATCCCACGCTCAGCCACCGCATCGAGTCGCGGACCAAGGTGTGGGCCGCCGGCGTCCACGCCTCGCCGCTCGGATCGATGCTCGCCAAATCCGGCGGCTTCGAGCTCGACAAGGGCGGCCGGGTCCCGGTGACGAGCAACTGCTCGCTGCCCGGGCACCCCGAGGTGTTCGTCATCGGCGACCTGATGTCGCTCGACGACCTCCCCGGGGTCGCCGAGGTCGCGCTCCAGTCGGGGCGCCACGCGGCCCGGGAGATCATGCGCCGGGTCAGCGACGGCGAAGCGGCGGCGAAGCCGTTCCGCTACCACGACCTCGGCACGCTGGCGTCGATCTCGCGCTCCTACGCGGTCGCCGAGCTGGGGCCGATCCGCGTCGCCGGACTCCCCGCCTGGGGACTGTGGCTCTTCGTCCACCTCGCCTTTCTCACCGGCTTCAAGAACCGGGTGACCACGGTGTTCCACTGGATGGTCAGCTTCATCGGCCGCGGGCGGGCCGAGCGGACGATCACCATGCAGCAGTTCCTCGCGCGGCGCTCGCTCCCGGCGCCGGCGCCGGACCTCACGGGCCCCGAGTAGGCGAACCCTCCTCCGCGCGCAGTTAGTGTGCCGCTCGTGAGGCGAGCATGGTGGATGGTCCTGGGGGCGATCCTCGTGGTCGCGGCGGTGCTGCGCCTCGAGGGGATCGGCTCCCACCTCTCGGACGCCGAGGGGTACTCCTACCTGGTCGCCTCGGCTC
>DATCEM010000153.1:0-14269 GCA_036510175.1 Solirubrobacteraceae bacterium
TTCCCCGAGCTCACCGAGCGCCTCGTGCTCGTGTCCAGCGGCGGACTCGGTTCCGAGGTGAGCGCGATCCTCCGCGCCGCCGCGCTCCCGGGTGCCGACCTGTTCATCGCCGCGACCGCTGCCGTGGGGAGCACGGTCGGCAGCAGGGTCGGCCGCGGCCTGGCCGCCGTCGGGCTGCGTCCGAGCACCGACGTCGGCGAGGTCGCGCGCGGCTATGCCTCGCTCGTCGATCGCGACCGGCGGACGGCGTTCCTCGCGACCCTGCACGCCGTAGTCGGCACCGGCGGGCAGCGGATCAACGCCAGCGACCTGCTCTACCTGGCCGAGGGCATGCCCGTGCTCATCGTCTGGGGCGCGCGCGACTCGATCATCCCCGTGCAACACGGCGTCAGCGCGCACGCGGCGATTCCCGGCAGCCGCCTCGAGGTTTTCGAGGGGGTCGGCCATCTGCCACAGCTCGAGGCCCCGGGGCACTTCATCGCGGTACTCGACCGCTTCATCTCCGAGACCGAGCCCGCACGCTACGACTCCGAGCAGTGGCGCGGCCGGCTGCGCATCGCCAGCGGCCAAGCGTAGAGCGCCGCTGCGCAACCCGGATAAGCTCGCGCCATGCTCCTGGTCGTCGACGTCGGGAACACCCAGACCCACTTCGGCGTGTGGGGCGAGTACGAGCTGCAGGAGCATTGGCGCTTCGCGACCGTCCGCGACTCGACCTCGGACGAGCTCGGGGCTGCACTGTCGAACCTCCTCGCCCTCCGCGGCTTCGGTTTCGCCGACATCGAGAAGTCGATCCTCTCATCCACGGTGCCCCAGCTCGTCGAGCAGTGGACGGCGATGGCGGCGCGCTACCTGGGGCACCGGATGCTTGCTGTCGGACCCTCGATCCGGACCGGGATGCCGATCCGCATCGATAATCCCCGCGAGGTCGGCGCGGACCGGCTGGTCAACGCCGTCGCGGCCTACGAGCGGCTGGGCGGCCCGTGCATCGTCGTGGACTTCGGCACGGCGATCACCTATGACGCCGTATCGGAAGCGGGCGAGTACCTCGGCGGCATCATCAGCCCGGGGGCGGAGATCTCGATCGAGGCGCTCTCCGAGCGGGCGGCGAAGCTCCCGAAGGTGGAGCTGGCCGAGCCCCGCTCGCTCATCGGCAAGTCGACCGTGGACGCCATCCGCTCGGGGATTGTCTACGGGTTCGCCGGCCAGGTGGAGGGCATCGTCCGGCGCCTGCGCGAGGAGCTCGGCCCCGATACTCCGGTGATCGCTACGGGTGGGCTCGCCCGAGCCGTGGTGCCCTTCATCCTCGAGACGATCGACGAGGTCGACGAGCTCCTCACCCTGACCGGGCTGCGTCTGATCTATGCGCGCAACGCGGACTGACCGAGCAGCACGCTTAGAGGTCGCCGGGAATCGGCACGTCGGGCGTGCGGGCCACGGTGGCGGCGAGGATGAGAAAGGTCATCGGCCGCCGCTCGCCGGGAAAGGCGGCCACCGCCTCCTCGTAGATATCCAGCAGCCGGAGGATCGCCGCGAACACCGGCGCGTCGTCGATATCGGCGGGCACGTCGCAGGCCAGCCGTGCCAGTGACAGCATCTCGCTCGGGTCGCCACCGCGTATCGACGCGATCGCGGTGAGCATGAGGAACTCGGCGACGCGGTCGAGGAGCACGTGTGGCGCACGGTCGCGGGCGCCCACGGCGGGTCCGGCCGGCTCGAGCGGCTCGCGAGCGGCGAGCCGGAGCGCTTGACCGCAGGCCACCGATCGAACCTGCTCGGGGGAGAGTCCGGCCTGTAGGGCGGAGCGGATCCCGAAGGCGGCGCCCATCATCGTCGTGCCGTACGGCGCGTCGCTGGCGAAGACGATCTGACCGGGTGGGACGAGGGCGAAGAGCGCGGCCAGATCGGCGGGCATCCACCAGGCGGTATCGAACAGGAGGTTCGGATGATCGGGCGCCGCGTGCCAGATCCATCCCAGGTCGCAGATCCCGGCGTGAGCGAGGATGATCCGTGCGTCGGGGAACTCGCCGGCGAGCGCGACGGCGTGCTCGCCGAGCGCCGGGATCCCGCGACCGGCATGGATGAGGATCGGCAGCTCATGCTCGGCGGCGAGCTCCACCAGGGGGCGTACGCCGGGGTGATCGAGCGTGAACTCCTCGGCCCGCGGATGGAGCTTGATCCCTCGTGCCCCGGCGGCGAGGCAGCGCTCGGCCTCGGCCCGCGCATGGTCGTGTGGATTGACGCGGCAGAAGGGGATGAGCAGGCCCTCCGAGTGCTCGGCGGCCTCGAGCACCATGTCGTTGGCGGGCGGGTAGCCGTCGGGCTCGTGCATGGGGAAGGTGAAGCAGCCGACCGCATCCGCGAGGTTCAGGGTCTCCACGATCTCCTCGGGGGTCGCGTGCATCCCGTCGGGATCGTTCTCGCCGATGTGCGTGTGCGCGTCGAAGAGCTCGAGGCCGGGGACCTCGTCGCGTACGACCTCGTACCAGGGGCGGATCAGGCTCGGAAGGTCCATTGTGGTCAGAGGCTGTCATGTTCGTACCATGGATGCGTGACTCACGCGAAGCTCACCGACGGCTGGCGGCTCGGCTCCGCCGCGAACGCGGTGACGATCCCCAACCGGGTCGTGCTCGCTCCCCTGGCGGGGATCGGCAACTGGTTCGTGCGCCTGCAGGCCAAGCGCCACGGCGCCGGGCTCGTGGTCTCCGAGATGGTCTCGAGCTTCGCCGTCCACTACCGCAACGAGAAGACCTGCCGGGAGCTGCTGCGCATCCACCCCGACGAGCATCCGGTGTCGATCCAGCTCTTCGGCCACGACCCTGACGTGATGGAGTCAGCCGCGGAGACCGTGGCGGCGGCCGGCGCGGACGTGATCGACCTGAACATGGGGTGCCCGGTGGCGAAGGTGTGCAAGACGGGCGCGGGCGCCGCGCTCCTCGATGACCCCGACCGGGCGGTGGCGCTGGCCCGCGCGGCGGCTCGCGGCAGCGGGCTGCCGGTGACGGTGAAGCTCCGCTCCGGGCAGCGTCCGGGAGACCGCAATGGGATCTCGCTTGCGTCGCGACTCGTCGAGGAGGCCGGCGTCGCCGCTCTCTGCATCCACCCGCGCCACGCCTCGCAGCGTCACTCGGGCGCGCCGGACTACGACCTCGCGCGGGCGCTCGTCGAGGAGCTGCCGGTCCCGGTGCTCATCTCGGGTGGGCTGCACACAGCGGCCCAGGCCAGCGCTGCCTTCGAACACACCGGCGCGGCGGCTGTGCTCCTCGCGCGCGGATCGCTCGGGAACCCATGGCTCTTCGAGCAGGTGCTCGGGATCAGGGATCTCGACCCGACGCGCGATGAGATCCTCGGCGAGCTCGACTGGGTGATCGACCGCGCGATCGAGCACCTCGGCGAAGAACGCGCCACCCGCTACCTGAGGAAGTTCTACCCCTGGTACCTCGAGCGCATGGGCGGCGATCGCGGTCTCCAGGCCGTTCTCCAAGCGGCGTCCACCGTCGGCGAGGTTCGAGCGCGCCTGGGTATCGCGGAGGTCTCCTTCGTCGCGTAGCAGGGACTGACAGAGACACCTCCCTGGGCAGGGCGGTTTCGTACGCCCGCCGACCTCCGAACCGTCGCGCCCAGGATCCGTCTCATAGTAGGGTGCCTTAGAGAGGGATGAGAGTGCGTTATGTCGGCATCCGGCCGCGGGCATCTCGCCTGGTCGCGGCCAGCGCATGGGTGGGCGTCGCTGCGGTGCTCGCTGCCTGCGTCGCCGGGGCCGCCACCGCGGACGCGCAGGTGCAGCCGTACGGGACGAACAACTACGGCACGTTCTACAGCGTCCTTCCTCCGGGGACGAACGGGCTCGACAACGCGGTGCAGCTGGCGGAGTTCGAGGCGACGGGAGTGCGTCCGGAACACAACGACGATCAGCTCGCCATGTACTCCAACCTCACCACCGCCGCCCCGAACATCCAGGCGTCGCAGATCACCGACTTCTTCAAGGACGCCACCTTCGGCGTCCCGGCCGGCGACCTGGCCGGGACCGAGACCCCGGAGCCCGGCGTCACCATCGAGCGCGACGCGCAGTTCGGCGTGCCCCACATCTACGGCGACACCCGGGCCGAGCTCATGTTCGGAATCGGCTACGCCACCGCCGAGGACCGGCTCTTCTTCATCGACGCCCTCCGGCATGCCGGGCAGGGCGACCTCGCCTCCTTCGCCGGTGGCGCCAACGTGCCCATGGACGAGAGCGTCTGGCAGACGAGCCCGTATACCGAGCAGGACCTCGAGAACCAGATCAACGACGGGATCGCGAGCCTCCCCGACGGCCGGCAGATCCTCTCCGACGCGACCAACTACGTCGCCGGCATCAACGCCTATATCTCTCAGGCACAGCTCGATCCACTGCTCATGCCGGGCGAGTACGCGGCGATCGGCGACCTCGGCGGCCCGACCCCGTTCACCGTCGAGGACCTCGTCTCGATCGACGCGCTTGTCGGTGGGATCTTCGGTAAGGGCGGTGGCGCTCAGCTCTCGAACGCGGTCCTCTATGAGAACCTCGAGCAGCGCTTCGGTGCCGAGCGCTACGTCGTGGCGGGCTCGCCGCAGGGCGTCAAGGCGGGCTCCGCCCAGGCCGTCGCGGCGACGGCGAAGCCGGGCAGGCGGGGCAGGCCCGGTAAGCGACGCAGGGGCCCGGCGATCACCCGCCCGCACCGCGCCCGCCACGTCTCTGACCTCTCGGGCTTCGCCACCTTCATGAGCTTCGTCGATCCCGACGATCCCGAGGCGCCGACGACCGTCGACGGGAAATCGTTCCCCTACCAGACGCTGCCGTTGCCGAGAAAGACGGCGCCGGGGAGCATCGCGCTGCCCGACCCCGGCTCCGTCCACGACGTCAACCCCGTCGTCGCGGGCGCGATCCCCGCCGGAGCGCCGCCGGCCGAGGGGCTCTCCCGGTCGAAGGCCAAGGGCCGCATCGGCCTCGCGCTCGGACCGTCGGCCAACGCCGGGCCGGGGCTGCTCGCCTTCCCGCGCACCGACTCCAACGCTCTGCTCGTGTCGGGCGCCCACACCGTCTCCGGCCACCCGATCGCCGTGATGGGACCGCAGGTCGCCTACTTCTCGCCGGAGATCCTCATGGAGGAGGACATCCACGGCCCCGGGATCGACGCCGACGGCGCGGCATTCGCGGGCGTGAACCTCTACGTCGAGCTCGGGCACGGCCCTGACTACGCGTGGTCGGCGACCTCGGCCGGGCAGAACATCATCGATACCTTCGCGGTCCCGCTGTGCAACCCCAGCGGGGGGACGCCTTCGCTCGATTCGGACTACTACGAGATCTCCGGCCAGTGCGTCGCCATGCAGACGCTCACGCGCAGCGAGTCCTGGACGCCGAACCTCGCCGACATGACGCCGGCGGGCTCGGTCACCTTCCAGACGGAGCGGACCGCCTTCGGCCTGGTCATCGCCCGGGCGACGATCAAGGGCAGGCCCGTCGTTTACACCAACCTGCGCTCCACCTACATGCACGAGCTTGACTCCGCCCAGGGGTTCGAGATGTTCAACGAACCCGCGGAGATGCGCAGCCCGCAGGACTTCTTCAACGCCGCCGACCAGATCGGTTACACGTTCAACTGGTTCTACATCGACGACCAGCACATCGCCTACTTCAATTCCGGCCACAACCCCGTCCGCGCGACCCGGACCAACCCGCTCTTCCCAACATGGTCGTCGTTCCCCTGGAAGGACTACGACCCGACGAGGCTCACCGAGGAGCAGACCCCGGAGAGCGCTCACCCGCACGCGATCGACCAGCCGTACTTCACGAGCTGGAACAACAAGCAGGCGCCGGGCTATAACGACGCCGCCACCGGCCAGCAGTTCTCCTCGGTCTACCGCTCCCAGCTCCTCGACGCCAACATCAACTCCTACCTCAGCGGCGGAAGGAAGATGACCCTCGTCGACCTGATCAATGCCATGGGCAATGCCGGCACCCAGGATCTGCGAGGCATCGAGGTCCTCCCCTACGCGCTGAAGATCATCGGCCACCCGGCGGACCCGGCGCTCGCGCAGGCGGTCGACGAGCTCGGGGCGTGGTTGGCCAGCGGGGCGCACCGGATCAACCGCGAGCACCCCGGAGCCTCGGGCGACTACGACCAGGCCGACGCGGTGAGGATCATGGACGCGTGGTGGCCCCTGCTTATCGAGGCGGAGTTCGAGCCCGTGCTCGGGTCGGCGCTACTCGGCGACATCGAGGCCGATTTCCCGATCAACGACGAGCCCGGGCACGGCACGAGCGGCAGCCACCTCGGCTCCGCCTTCGACGTCGGCTTCTACGGCATCGTCCAGAAGGACCTGCGGTCGGTGCTCGGCCAGCGGGTCGCCGGACCGCTCAACCGCGTCTACTGCGGTGCGGGTTCGCTCGCTCGGTGTCGCGCGGCGCTCGAGAGCTCGCTGAGTCAGGCGATCGGCGAGCCGCCGCAGCAGGTCTACCCGGCCGACGGCGTCTGCCAGGCCGGGGACCAGATGTGCTCGGATTCGATCCAGTTCCGGGCGATCGGGGCGATCACGCAGCCCCTGATCGAGTGGATCAACCGGCCGACGTTCCAGCAGGCGGTGGAGATCGGGGCGCAAGCGCCCTTGGGCCGTGAGCCGTAACTCCGCGCTCACCCTCGTCGTGGTCGCCGCCCTCGCCGCGGCCGCCCCCGCGCTGGCCGCCCCTTCACCATTGGGCCCCGGTGGGGTCGACTCCGCCTACCGCGGCAGGACCGCGCAGGGCATCGTCGTCACCCTGAGCGCCCCCCTGGGCTCGGAGCGCACCTTCCGCTATCGGGCGAAGATGAAGTGCACGGACGGCACCACGTGGCTGGATGATTACTTCACCGACCGGGTCACCGTTCGGGCGGGTCGTTTCTCGAGTCGCCACCGCGCCGATCGCGGGGCGATTGCCACCGTGGTCACCGGGAAGCTCGTGGGCAAGCGAGCGAGCGGGACGATCGCCATCGTCGAGCGCTTCAGCGCGACGCCGACCGAGGGTGGCATCACTCCGCTGTCGGGAACGGGCGCAATCCGCTGCGAAAGCGCTACCGTGCACTGGGGCGCGGCGGGGGTGTAAGTGCCGATCGCACCGTCCAACGGGTCGACGGCCTGCTCCTGAGCACCCCTTGACCCGTCGCTATACTTCCGCGCCCGCAGCACCGGGTAGGGCTGGCCTGCGCTCTCAGCGTGGGTCTTTTCTCGTCCGGGCGCTTACGAGCGCGATCACCCTGACACCTCGAACTAATTAGGTCCCCGCACCATGCCCAAGGACGTCATTCTCACCGCCGAAGGCTTGGCCAACCTCAAGGCCGAGCTCGAGCACCTCGCTAATGAACGCCGGCGCGAGGTGGCCGGCCGCATCAAGGAGGCGCGCGAGTTCGGTGACATCTCCGAGAACGCCGAGTACGACGACGCCAAGAACGAGCAGGCCATGCTCGAGGCGCGCATCGCGCAGCTCGAGGACAAGCTCCGCTCCGCGACCGTGGTCGACTCCTCGGATCTGGGCACGGATCTCGTCCGGGTGGGATCGGTCGTCCACGTCAAGGACGAGGGGGGCAAGGCGACGAGGTACACGATCGTCGGCTCGGCCGAGTCCAACCCCGCCCAGCTGCGGCTCTCCAACGAATCGCCCGTGGGCAAGGCCCTGCTCGGCCGCAAGCGCGGCGAGGAGGTCGTCTTCACCACCCCGAGCGGCGAGCGCAAGCTCAAGATCACCAAGATCGACGTCGACTCGAAGTAGCGGTTAGCGTCCCGGCCATGGCCGACGAAGAGACCCCGGGCGACTCGGCGCCCGGCGAGGGATCCGGCGAGCCAGAGCTCCCGGAGGTTCTCGCCGGGCGTAGACGCAAGCTCGACGCGCTCCGCGCCGAGGGGATCGATCCGTTCCCCCACGATTTCGACGGCGTCGAGCCGATCGCCTCCGTCCGCGCCGCCCACGTCGAGCTCGCGGCGGGGGAGGAGACCGAGATCCGCCACCGGGTCGCCGGCCGGTTGGCCGCGCGTCGCGGTCAGGGCAAGATGGCCTTTCTCGATCTCGTCGACCGCTCCGGGCGGATTCAGCTCCAGGCCCGCGTCGACGTGCTCGGAGAGAAGGCCATGCAGCGACTCCTTCACTTCGACCTCGGCGACCTGATCGGCGTCGACGGAACGGCCTTCAGCTCGCGACGGGGTGAGCTCACGCTGCGGGTGCAGGTCTTCGCCCTGCTTGCCAAGTCGCTGCGTCCCCCGCCCGAGAAGCACCCCGGCCTCCAGGACGCCGAGACCCGCTTGCGCCACCGCGAGCTCGACCTGATGGCGGGCGAGGAGGCGCGCGATCTCTTCATCACCCGCGCCAAGGTGATCTCGGCCATCCGCCGCTTCCTTGACACCGAGGGATTCGTCGAGGTCGAGACGCCGGCGCTCCAGCCGCTCTACGGCGGCGCCGCGGCACGGCCGTTCACCACCCACCACAACGCGCTCGATCGCACCTTCTACCTGCGCATCGCCACCGAGCTCTACCTCAAGCGCCTGATCGTCGGCGGCCTCGAGCGGGTCTACGAGCTCGGCAAGAACTTCCGCAACGAGGGCCTCTCGCCCAAGCACAACCCCGAGTTCACCATGCTCGAGTTCTACGAGGCCTACGCGGACTACCTCGACATGGCCTCGCGCTGCGAACAGCTCGTGGCCTACGTCGCTGAGGAGATCGGCTATGAGGGCCCGCACGACTTCTCACCGCCCTGGCATCGCGAGACCCTCGCCGGGGCGATTCTCGAGCGCACCGGCATCGACATCCTGGCGGCGCGCGAGCGCGACGCCCTCGCCGAGGCGATGCGCTCTCGCGGCTATGCCGTGCCCGAGGAAGACACCTGGCCCCAGCTCGTCGACGAGCTGCTCTCCAAGCACGTCGAGCCGACCCTCACCCGGCCCACGTTTCTCCTCGACTATCCCGTCGAGCTCTCGCCGCTGGCCAAGCGCCACCGCTCGGAGCCCGGCCTGGTGGAGCGCTTCGAGGCCTTCGTCGGCGGGATGGAGATCGCCAACGCCTTCAGCGAGCTCAACGACCCCGACGAGCAGCGCCGGAGCTTCGAGGAGCAGCGGGCCCTGGCGAGCGCCGGGGACGAGGAGGCACAGCCCTACGACGAGGCCTTCATCCAAGCGCTCGAGCACGGGATGCCGCCCACCGGGGGAATCGGAATCGGCATCGATCGGCTCGTCATGGTGCTCACGGGACGGCGCTCGATCCGCGAGGTCGTGCTCTTCCCGGCCATGCGCGATTGAAGAACACCCTGCATTTGGGGGTAATGCTGTTACGCGGAGGTGACTCTGCATACCGCCCCCGCGACGTCCGGCGGGGGCTCGGGGAGTGGCTGGTAGACTGAGGCATGGCCCCAGATCGACCCTGTTCCGCTCATCAAGAACCGTGCGTCGGTCGAATAGATGAGCAGACGGGGCCGTTTGCGTCCCTGCAGCTGAGATCCAAAACGGCTGCTCTGGCGTAGGAGTCACGAAACGGCGTCAACCCTCGACCTTCGATAAATCAAGCTGGCCTCGAGCCCGCACCGCACCACAGAGAGACTGAAGCCATGTTCGAGCGATTCACAGAGCGAGCCCGCCAAGTGGTCGTCCTGGCGCAGGAAGAGGCTAGGACGCTCAAGCACAACTACATCGGCACCGAGCACATCCTGCTCGGGCTCCTGCGCGAAGAGGAGGGCCTCGCTGCTCGGGTCCTCGAGTCGCTGGATATCACCGTCGAGCGCGTGCGCGCGCAGGTCGTCCGGATCGTCGGATCCGGCGAGGAGGTCACCTCCGGCCAGATTCCCTTCACCCCGCGGGCCAAGAAGGTTCTCGAGCTCGCGCTCCGGGAGGCCCTCAGCCTCGGACACAATTACATCGGCACCGAGCACATCCTGCTCGGCCTGGTGCGGGAGAACGAGGGCGTTGCCGCCCGAATCCTGCTCGATTTCGACGCCGATTCGGAGAAGATCCGCAACGAGGTCATTCGCATGCTCTCCGGACCCGGGAGCCGTCAGCGCTCCGGCGGGGGTCAGCCCGGCGCGGCCGGCGCGGACCCGGGAGGCAAGAAGTCCTCGAAGCTCCTCGACCAGTTCGGTCGCAACCTGACCAAGCTCGCCTCCGAGGGCAAGCTCGACCCCGTCGTCGGCCGGGAGACCGAGATCGAGCGGATCATGCAGATCCTCTCGCGGCGCACGAAGAACAATCCCGTGCTCGTCGGCGAGCCCGGCGTCGGCAAGACCGCCGTCGTCGAAGGTCTCGCCCAGCGGATCACCAACTCCGATGTCCCCGAACTCCTCAAGGGCAAGCAGATCTATACGCTCGATTTGGCCGCCCTGGTAGCCGGATCGAAGTACCGGGGCGAGTTCGAGGAGCGCCTGAAGAAGGTGATGAAGGAGATCACCCAGCGCGGCGACATCATCCTCTTCATCGACGAGCTGCACAACCTCGTCGGCGCCGGCGCCGCCGAGGGCGCGATCGATGCCGCGTCGATCCTCAAGCCCGCGCTCGCCCGCGGCGAGCTCCAGACGATCGGCGCCACCACGCTCGAGGAGTACCGCAAGTACCTCGAGCGCGATTCGGCGCTCGAGCGTCGCTTCCAGCAGATCCGCGTCGAGCAGCCCTCGACCGAGGAGACGGTGCAGATCCTCACCGGTCTGCGCGACCGCTACGAGCAGCATCACAAGGTGAACATCACCGACGAGGCGCTCGCGGCGGCCGCCGACCTCGCGGACCGCTACATCTCCGACCGCTTCCTCCCCGACAAGGCGATCGACCTGATCGACGAGGCGGCATCGCGGATGCGGATCAAGTCGATGACCTCCCCGCCGGTGTTCCGCGAGCTCGAGGACGAGATCGAGGAGACGCGCCGGGACAAGGAGGCCGCGATCGAGGCCCAGGAGTTCGAGAAGGCCGCCGGCCTGCGCGACACCGAGCGCCGCCTGACGCAGAAGAAGCGCGAGCTTGCCGACCAGTGGGAGGCAGGCGACACGAGCGAGCGCCCGTCGATCGGCGAGGAGGAGATCGCCGACATCGTCTCGATGTGGACGGGCATCCCCGTGTTCAAGATCACCGAGGCCGAGACGGCGAAGCTCATGCGCATGGAAGAGGAGCTCCACAAGCGGGTGATCGGCCAGCACCCGGCGCTCGAGGTCGTCTCCAAGGCGATCCGGCGCTCGCGCGCGGGCCTCAAGGACCCCAAGCGCCCGACCGGCTCGTTCATCTTCCTCGGCCCCTCCGGCGTCGGGAAGACCGAGCTCGCGCGCACGCTCGCCGAGTTCCTCTTCGGCGACGAGGAGACGATGGTGCGGATCGACATGTCCGAGTACATGGAGAAGCACGCCGTCTCGCGGCTCGTCGGCTCGCCCCCCGGCTACATCGGCTACGACGAAGGCGGCCAGCTCACCGAAGCGGTCCGCCGCAAGCCCTACAGCGTGCTCCTGCTCGACGAGATCGAGAAGGCCCACCCCGACGTCTTCAACATCCTCCTGCAGATCCTCGAGGACGGCAGGCTCACCGACGCCCAGGGTCGCACCGTGGACTTCCGGCACTGCATCGTGATCATGACCTCGAACATCGGGGCCTCGGAGATCGCGCGCAACACCCCGCTCGGCTTCGCCGTCTCCGACGACGAGACCGGGATCACCTACGACGACATGAAGAACCGGATCATGGGCGAGCTCAAGAAGGTCTTCCGGCCTGAGTTCCTCAACCGGATCGACGAGGTGATCGTCTTCCACAAGCTCTCCAAGGACGAGATCAAGGAGATCGTGGAGCTGCTGCTGCGCCGGATCCGCGAGTCGATGGCCGAACGCGAGCTCCAGCTCGAACTCTCCGAGGAGGCCAAGGACCTCCTCGTCGACAAGGGCTGGGATCCCGCCATGGGAGCGCGACCATTGCGTCGCGCGATCCAGCGCTACATCGAGGATCCGCTCGCCGACTTCGTCCTCCGGGCCCAGGTCCCGCCGGGCTCGACCGTTCTCGTCGAGCCGAACACGGCGGACGATCCGGGAACGATGGAAGACGTCAAGCTCTCGGTGATTCAGCCCGTGCCCAAGCCCACGCCCGTCGGCGTCGGCGCCGAGGGCGGCGAGGATGGGTCAGACGACGAGGGTGGCGACGAAGCCGAGCCCGCCGGTCCCGAGCAGGGCGAGTAGAAGCAGCGCTGCGTAGCGGCGAGCAGTCGGGCGCGCCCGACTGCTCGGCGGCCCGTCGCTCAGGCGTCGGGGTGCCCCGTCCCTCAGGCGTCGGGGTGCGCGTTGGCGAAGTCGTCGAACATCGCGCCCAGGCGTTCGAGGACCGCCGCGGCGACCGCCAGGTCGCGGTCGTCGAAGTCGGCGAGGGCCGCCCGCCAGCGCGGCTCGATCAGGGCGCGGCGCTCGGTGATCAGGGCCCGTCCGCGCTCGGTGAGCGAGGTGAGCACGACGCGCTTGTCGAGCGATGAACGCACGCGCTCGACGAGGCCGATGGCGGCGAGGTGGTCGAGCATCTGGGTCACGCTGGGCGGCGCCAGGTCCGCTGCGCAGGCGAGCTCTCGCACCGAGAGCTCACGGCCGCCGTCGGCGAGGCCGAAGAGCACGGCGTACTGCGCGTAGCTCAGCTCCCCGGGACGGTGCGTCTCGCGCCCGCGCAGGCGGCGGACCGCGGCCATCGCGGTCTTGAACGAGCGCCCGAGCTGCTCGAGCGCGTCGGCCCGCGTGCCGAGCGCGGTCATGCCAGGACCGCCTCGGCCACGGCCTCGTTGGTGGCGTCCTGGTCTGGGAGCTTGACCGCTCGCGCTGTACGCTCTGCGCGCATGAGGATGATGCACGGCACGATGGCCAGCGCGGTGATCCCCGCCGACCACCAGAACGCCGTCCCGTAGGCCGAGGCGTGGCTGGCCAGGGTGTGCCCGCCAACGAGCGCGCGCTGAAGCACGACAGCGAGGGCGGCGGTGCCGATCGAACCCCCGACCCGTTGCAGCACGTTGAGCTGGGGGGTTGCGTCGGCGAGCTCTGAGCGGTCGAGCGAGGCGAAGGCGGCCGCCATCGCCGGCATGAAGGCGAAGCCGATGCCGGCGCCGCGCAGGAGCATCGCCACCGAGAGCCAGACGATCGACGTGTGGGTCCCGACGAAGCCGAAGGGGATCGTCATCACCGTGGTCAGGATCACCCCGAAGAGGGCCAGCGGGCCGCCGCCGTGGCGGTCTGAGAGCTTGCCCGCGAGCGGCATGACGAGCGCCATCCCGAGCCCCATGGGCCCGGTGAGCAGGCCCGTCTGGACGACGCTCTCGTGGCGGATCGTCTGCCAATACAACGGCAGCAAGATCATCCCCCCGAATAGAGCGGCGCCCAGGCAGAACATGGCGAACGAGGCCGATGCGAAGGTCGCGCGCCGGTAGAGCCGCAGGTCGAGCAGGGGTCGCAGCGGAGCCCGCACGCGGAGCGCGTGTCGAGCGAAGGCGATGATGAGGATGACACCGATGATGATCGGCACCACCACCTTGGTGGCGGTGAAGCTACCGGTGGTCCCAATCTCGGCCAGGCCGTAGGTGAGCAGGGGCAGACCAGTCGCCATCAGCGCGAGACCACGGATGTCCAGCGGGCTGGCGGGCGCCTGCTTCACGCGCGGGAGGATCTTGATCGCGGCGACCACGGCGAGGAAGCCGATGGGCACGTTGACGAAGAAGATCCAGTGCCAGTTCAGGTTCTCGATGATCAGGCCGCCGATCGTCGGGCCGAGCACCGGCGCGAGCATCGCCGGCACGGCAACGATGCTCATCACCCGGCCCATGCGCTTGGGCCCTGCCGCCTCGGCCATCATGAGCTGGCCGATCGGGAGGATCATCCCGCCGCCGATTCCCTGGATCACGCGAAAGATGATGAGCTCGTCGATCGAGGTCGCGAACCCGCACAGGGCGGACCCGGCGACGAAGAGGACGAGCGAGACGAGGTAGACCGACTTCGCGCCGAAGCGCCGCGACGCCCACCCGGTGATCGGGATCACCGCCGCGAGCGAGAGCATGTATCCCGTCACCACCCACTGGATCTGGGAGACCGGGCTATGAAGCTGGCGACTGAGGGTCGCGAGCGCGACATTGACGATCGTCGTATCGAGGATCGACATGATCGATCCGATGATCACGACGGAGCTGACCCGCCAAACGTAGGCGTCGATGCGGTCGGAATGGGGGGCGGGGTTCATGGAGTCTCCGGGTGCGCGAATTCGTGAGGTAGCGAAAGATTAGGTACCGAAGCACTAGCTGTCAAGGAGGTCGGCG
>DATCEM010000154.1:0-9906 GCA_036510175.1 Solirubrobacteraceae bacterium
ACCGCGGCGATGATCGGGGAAGAGGCGCTCGTGCCACCGACCTCCAGCCAGCCGCCCTCGCTGTATGAGTTATAGACGGCCACGCCCGTGTTCGGGTCGGCGACCGCCGCCACGTCGTTATCGGTTCGTCTTGAGCAGCCCGTGTCGGTCTGCCAGCTCGGCTTGGGCTCGTTGATCGAGCAGCCGGATCCCGTGCCCTCGCCGCCGCTCGAGCTCCCCCAGGCGGTCTCCGACCAGCCGCGAGGGCTCGAGGAATCCTGGCTCAGCGAGGTTCCGCCGACCGAGGTGACATAGGGTGAGGCAGCCGGGTAGCTGACGCCGTAGCCCGAGTCGCCGGCCGAGACCGTCACCGCGACGCCGGGGTGATCGTAGTACTCGCTGTCGTAGGTCGAGTCGTCCGAGGACTCATCGCCGCCGTAGCTGTTGGAAACGTAATCGGCGCCCGCGGCCACGGCCGCGTTCACCGCAGCGCCGAGATCGTCGTTGCTCGGGCTGTTGGCTTCGACGAGGATCACCTTGCAGTTGGGACAGATTGCGCTGACCATGTCCACGTCGAGGCTCTCCTCCACGTCCCAGCCGCTGTCACCGGCATTGGGAGGAAGTGGGCTCGTCTCCCCTTCCTGGTTCAGGACTCTGAAGCAGCCGCTCCCACACGCTGGCAGACCCCAGGCGCTTCGATAAGTCGCGAGATCGCTCGCGGCGTCGGGATCGTTGTAGGCGTCGACGACGGCGACCGTCGCCCCGCCCCCTGCGCTCGCGGCCGCGCTCGCCAGGTCGTAGGCGCTTTGGAGGTCCGACGGGCCATACCCGTCGCCGCTCGGCGCCGTCAGGGGCCCGAGAGGACTGTTTGCCGCGAGCTGACTCTCGCTGACCGGCTTGATGTCAGTACGCAGCAGTGCCATGCACTGGAATTCGCCCGCCGTCGGCAAGGAGCAGACACGGCGATACGACGCCCCAGCGGTCCCGGCGAAGACACCGGCCAGCCCCACGGCCACGAGAACGAGCACGGACAGACGTCGAACGACGCGGCCAAGTCGATAGCCCCCCACGGGTACCCCCTAAACACTCCGATGCTCCGGTCCGGTGAAGACCTTATATCAGGGTCAAGGGAAAAGTCAACGGTAAGGGTGAATATGAAGTAACCGAGCGGGGCGGGTGACTCCTCGTGTGAGGGCGTTGTTACCCGGACCGGTGCTCAGAGCGGTCGGCGACGACCGCGAACACGACCCCGAAGGCGACGTGATCGGCGAGCTGGGGTAACAGCGGCAGGGCTCTGATCGCCGGGAACAGGCGTCCGATGACCCCGACGTTGACCACGCCGATGGCGAGCCCGGCCGCTGCGCCCCAGGCGGGCGAGCGGCGACGAGGCAGGATGCGGGCCAGCGCCTCTGCGCACGCGGTGGAGATACCCACGTGGACGATCGCGCCGCGCACGAGTCCCGGCCGCCCGGGGGGCACCAGCGTGCCCACCGCGCGCGTGGTGTCATACACGTAGGCGCCGGCAGCACGGACGCTGCCCGCGGTGAGCAGGTCGTGCAGCGTCGACGGCGCCCCGCTGAGCACGGCGGCGGCGGCCGTCGCCTCGGTGACTCGTCGGCGGTCGCGCACCATGAGGCAAACCTACCGGCGCGAGCCCCTCACCGCCCAGTAGCCTTGAGCCACCCAGTGCCTGATCGCGCCCCGAACGCCACCCGCCGTGATCCAGCGTCCGGAGCGAAGCTCCCGAGCGAGCGTGACTGGGAGCGCTCGGACGTGCTCGAGCCCTGCCCCGGGCCCCGCCATCCCGAGCTCATAAGCGATGGCGGCGGGTTGCCCTTCCCTCCGTCCGCGCTCGCCGGCCCGCCCGGTCACCTCGACCCCGAGGACCCCGCGGCGGCGGCGCTGCTCGCCCACCTCACCGCGCGCGCCGCTCCTAAGCTCACCGCGCGCGTGCCTTGGAAGCGCGATATCTCGGCCCCACCCGCGCCGGCGAGCCTAGACGGGTGGCGCCAGCTCGCGCGCACCGCCGACGAGGTCCTGTTCGCGCGCGGTCTGCCCCCGCGCATGCTCACCGCGGCCCTGCGCCGGGCCGGCCGCCGGCGGACGTGGACCTTCGTCGGCTCGAGCGCGGCGCGGCCCGTGAGAGTCACGCGCGACGGGATCCGTGCGTCCTCGTGGCGCCTCGATCCCGCTCACGAGGCTGGGCCCGGCGACACGGAGCTGCGGGTGCTCGTGACCGAGCAGGCGTACGCGAGCGGCCGCCGGGCCCACGGTCGCGTGCTCCCCCCCGAGCTCTACGTCGATGCCGAGGAGCTCGTCCTGACCATCTTCATCACCCCGGAGCGGGGTTTCCAGAACGGAACGCCGAACCCCGAGACTCCGGTGCGCGTTGCCCTGGCGCACCCGATCGGCGCGCGGCGCCTGATCGACGGCGCGCTGCCCGTGTTCCCGGAGCCTCGAGCCATGAGCCCTGAGCCCCGAGCCGGCGGCTCAGGCGAGCTTGAGCGGGACGACTCCGTAGGGGTCGATGCGGTAGACGAGTGAGACTCGGTGGTAGCCGTCGGCGATGTCCGCGCCTCGCTCGTCCCTGATCACGAGCACGGGGCTGAGCCGCTTACCCTCGATGACCTTGATCAGGTCCTTGATCACGCCGGGATCGTCCAAGGCGGCGGGTGGGAGGCCGGCGGCTCGCAGGATGTCATTCGCGCGTCGCTGGCCTAGATCCGCCTTGCGCAGCCGTTTCACGACTTTGGCCACGGCCTCCTTGTCGAGCTTGAGCGAGAGGTAGGCCTCGGCCGCGGTGTAATCGTGATCGGCGACCTCGTCGAGCCACTCGATCTTCCCGACCGGGCCCGGGTCCGCCGACGGTGCCTTGTCTTTGGCCATCAGGCGACGATCCTATCGGCTGGACCGTCGTCCTCCGCCCCGCTAGGATCGGGGCGATCGATGGGTAAGCGGACCCTGAAAGCGGCGATCACCGGCTGTGCTCTGTGCCTGGCGCTCGGGACCATCGCGCTGGCCACGCGGACGGTGCGCATCTCCTCCCACGTGAGCATCGCCAGCAAGGGGCTCACGTTCAGCGGCAGGGTGACGGCACGTAACGCGGCGTGCGAGCGCCACCGCAGGGTGATGCTCTACCGCGCCCGTTCACTGTTACTCGGCGCGACGACCACGAGCTCGTCGGGCCGCTGGAAGATCACCGCGGCCGGATTTGCCGGGGTCTCGCTCGGTCACTTCTTCGCCAAGGTGAAGCAGCGCAGCGAGGGAACGGCGGGCACGGTCTACGTGTGCAAGGCCGCCACCTCGCCGACCATTCCCTTCAACCAGTAGCGCCGGCCATCGCCGGCCTCAGAGCTCGATGAGCTCTCCCATGGTCACCGTGCGCTCGTCGGGAAGCCTGAAGTATGTGGCCGGGTTCGCGGCGTTGTGGGCCATGAAGAGGAAGAGCTTCTTGCGCCAGGTTCGCATGCCGCTATGGCCGCTGGGGACGATGGTGATGTGCGAGAGGAAGTAGGAGGCGTGATCGAGGTCGACATCGCCCTCGAGGAGATCCTGCCCGGCGGCCAGGCGAAGGGTGGCAGGGATGTCGGGGTCGTCCTGGAAGCCGAAGCGGGCGACGAGGCCGGTGATGCCGTCGTGCGGACTCCCCAGCTTGTCGCGGGCCAGGCGCTTGGACCGGGGGATGTGCGGGACCCGCTCGACCTCGATGCGGATGATGACCACCTGCTGATGGAGGACGTGGTTGTGCTCGACATTGGCGCGCAGGGCCAGCGGGGTGGTCTTCGGGTTGGCGTTGGGGAACACGGCGGTGCCGGGCACCCGGCGTGCGGGGCAGTCGGGACTGTCCACGTACTCGACGAAATCGAGCAGCGGCCCCTCCTCCTTGATGCGGTTGGCGGTGACGATCTCCCGCCCCTTGCGCCAGGTGGTGAGGAGGGTGAAGACGATCAGCGCGATGGCCAGGGGCAGCCAGCCGCCGTGCACGACCTTGGTCACGTTGGCGGCGAAGAAGGTGAGCTCGATGATGAGGAAGGCGACGGCGCCGATCGCGATCAGCCGTTTGGGCTTGTGCCACAGGAATCGCGCGACGGCGAGGAAGAGGATGGTGTTGAGGACGAAGGTCCCGGTGACCGCAACGCCGTAGGCGGAGGCGAGGGCGTTGGAGGAGCGGAACCCGAGGACGATGGCCACGACGATGACCAGGAGGATCATGTTGACGGCGGGGGCATAGACCTGACCGACCTCGTGCTCTGAGGTCTGGCGGATCGTCAGGCGCGGGAGAAAGCCGAGCTGCATCGCCTGCCGGGTCACGCTGAAGGCCCCCGAGATCACCGCCTGGGAGGCGATGACCGTGGCCACGGTGGCGAGGAGGACCATCGGTATCTCCGCCCACTTGGGCAAGAGGAGGAAGAACGGGTTCGATATCGCCTTGGGGTCGCGGAGGATCAGCGATCCCTGCGCCAGGTAGTCGAGGGTGAGGGCGGGAAAGACGAGGAGGAACCAGGCGCGGCGGATCGGAGCACGACCGAAGTGGCCCATGTCCGCGTACAGCGCCTCGGCGCCCGTCACGGCGAGGACGACGGCGCCGAGCGCGATGAAGGCGACGCGAGGGTCGTCGATGAGGAACTGAGCCGCGTAGGTCGGGGACAGGGCCCGCAGGACACCCGGGTGCTGCGTGACCTCGACGATGCCGATGAGGGCCAGGATGCCGAACCACACGGCCATCACCGGTCCGAAGAGATGGCCGACGAGGCCCGTGCCGAAGCGCTGAATGGCGAAGAGCATGACGAGCACCGCGATGGTGATCGGGAGGACGAGCGACCCCAGGCCGGGCGCGGCTACCTGGAGTCCCTGGACGGCGGAGAGCACCGAGATCGCCGGGGTGATCGCCCCGTCGCCGTAGAACAGCGAGGCGCCGATGATCCCGAGGATGACCAGGGTCACCTTCACGGCGTGGCGCCTGAGCTTCGCCCCGTCGAGCAGCGCCGTGAGGGCCATGATCCCGCCTTCGCCGTGGTTGTCGGCGCGCATGATGAAGGTCACGTACTTGATCGAGACGATCATGGTGATCGACCAGATGACGAGCGAGATCACGCCGTACACGTCCACCGGGGTGACGTGCACCGATTTGCCTTCGATGTTGAACACGGCCTGGAGGGCGTACAGCGGACTCGTCCCGATGTCGCCGAAGACCACCCCGAGTGCCCCCAGGGTGAGGGTGGCCATGCCCGACTTGGCCAGCGCTCCACGTCCGGGGCTCGGCCCGTGCTTACCCCTCTTGGGGGCTGGAGCAGCGGCGGCGGGCACGATCAGACGTTAGCCGGGTTCGACGCCGGTGTGCGGCGGGCTCTTCAGCTGCGGTCAAAGCGCCGGTCGGCCGTGACGTCGTGCACGCGCTCGGCGGCCTTCTCGAGCCAGCCGGTCCGCTCGGCCGCGAACGAGTCGAACGCGGGTACGTAGGGCTTGATGTCGAGGATCGGCGTGCCATCGACGAGGTCGACGCCGGCGATCTCGAGGACGGTGCCGGAGACCGCGAGCAATCGAACCACGGAGATCCCGATCGGGTTCGGATGGCGTGGCGAGCGCGTGGCGAATATGCCGCGCACGGTGTCGTCGAGGAAGGGAACGACCTCGAGCCCGCCGGGAGCGCCGCGATGGAGATGGGAGACGAGGTGCAGATGAGAGAAGCCATCGAGATCCTTGAGCCCCGGGGCGAGCTCATCGTCCATCTCGATGCGGGCACGTACTTCGCCAGCGGCGACGGACTGGAGGGGCATACCCTCGAGCCGGGTGAACGGAGACCGCAGGACGCCCACGGGGCGGTAGCAAATCTCCCTGGAAGGTCCACTGCTTTCCATAGCGGCCATGGTAACTGTGTGCTGCCTAGGCTCTCGGCTTGCCGCCGCGGCCGAGGTAGTTCGAGCGCTGAGCGGGGGGCCGCTGGTCCGGGGGCGGACGCGCCCCGGACTTGCTTATGCAATGCGGGCACAGCGATGGCGGCTGACGTGCCCGTTGCGCCACTCATTTGCGTATGCAATGCCCATGTAGTTAGACTCGGCCGCCATGATTGCCCTCAAGCCGCCACGCGGCCTCTCCCACACGCCGCGCCGCGCGCTTCTGCTCGCCAGCGCCGCCCTCCTCTGTCTCTTCCTGCTGCCGGCGGTCGCCGCGCAGGCGGATAACTCGTCGAGCCTCACGGTCATCGGCACCAGCGACGTCAGCGACTCTGGCCTGGTCCCCAACCTGATCGGACCCGAGTTCGAGCAGGCCTACCCGCAGTTCTCCTTCAAGTATCTCGGCAACGCCACGTTGACCGCGATCAACGACGCCGAGGCCGGAACCTTCGGGCCGAGCGTGCTCGTCGTCCACGCCGCCTCACTGGAGAACCAGTTTGTGGCCAACGGCTTCTCGTACCAGAACCAGTACGGCTACGCGATCTGGCGCAACGACTTCGTCCTCGCTGGTCCGGCCGGCGGCAGCGACCCTGCCGGCGTCGGGGCCAACGCCACGAACAACATCGTCCAGGCCTTCGTCGATGTCGCCACCGCTGGAATCAACGGGGGCGGTACCCCGCTGGCGACGTTCGTCTCCCGCGGCGGCGCCCCGGGCACGGTCGTGGCCGAGCACGCGATTTGGCAGATCATCTACAACGACAGCCTCGAGCCCGCAGGGCTGACCCTGTGCACGGTCGAAGCGTCGCAGGGCGGTGGCATGGCTCCCGTCAACACCGGAACGAACGGCGCCGCGTGCCCGAGCGGCGGCGCGAATCCCACGGAGGCCCAGGTTCCGGACTGGTACGTGGTCACCGGCGCGAACCAGGGCGCGAACGTCGTCTTCGCCAACAACTGCGCCACCAGCGGTAGTGCGGTCGTGAACTCCGCCGCCAACACGTGCTATGTGTACACCGACCGAGGCACCTATGACTACCTCTCCTCGGGCACGGATCCGAACCCGGCCGCGTCGAACAGCTATTTCACGATCCCCAACCTGGCGATCCTCACCCGCGACAACAGCGCCTCGGCCCCCGGAGGCCAGAACGAGCTGGTGAACTACTTCCACGCCTACATCATCAACCCCTCGGCGCCGTGTTCCTGCGAGACGGTCAACCTGACGGCCGCCCAGGACTTCATCAAGTTCATCACCTCGCCGGCCATCCAATCGCAGCTCCAGCACTACCTGGCGTTCAACACGGGCGACTCCGGCGGGGCGCCGTTCGTCGCCGACGCCTCGCCCACGGTGACCGCGAGCGGGATCCCGAGCTCGGTCAACGCCGGCACGAGCGTGACCGTGACGGGAACTGTCACGACCAACGAGGTCGGCTATCCGGCAATCGCCGACGTGCCTGTGTCGGTGGACGAGGTAGTCGCCGGCGTGGACGTACCGATCGCGGGCGCGAGCGGTACGAGCAACGGGAGCGGCGCCTACACCGTCTCGTTCACGCCGCCCGCGAGTGGCTCTTACCAGGTCGTCTCGGGACAGGTCAGTCAGGTCGAGGACAGTTCGCTGACCCCGAATTTCGGCGACATCCAGTCGCCGGGCGCCTCGATGGCGACGGCGGTGACGGTGAATTCGGGGGTGGCCATCGGCTCGGCGAACCCGACATCGGGCGGCGTCGTCGTCTCGGGGACCATCGACCCGGCCGCCCTCGACGGCAACGCCAGGGTGGCGATCCTCGCTCGGCCCGCGGGCTCGAGCTCGCCGTTCAATGAGATCGGCGCGACGGCGATCGCGCAGGGCCAGGCCGGCTTTGCGGACGCGGCAACGCTCGGGGCCGGTAGCTGGCAGGTCGAAGCGACCTACACCGACCCCGGCGAGGTCGCATCGTCGACCAGCGCCGTCGCCAATGTGACGATCCCCGCGGCCACGCCCGCGCCCGGGGCCCCGCCGACGCACACGGTCGCCTTCAAGAAGGTGACCGCCAAGACCGGCAAGATCACCGTGACCGGCACGCTCAAGCCCGGTCCGACCTCGTCGGGCGCGAAGGTCGAGCTCCTCACCCTGCGTGAGGGCAAGGTGAGCAAGGCCAAGAGCAAGAGCAAGAAGAAGAAGAAGGGCGTCCTCGCCCGGCCCGCATCGGTCGGCCTCAAGGAGACCGCGAAGACCTCGGTCGGAACGGGCAAGACGTCATTCACCATCAGGACGAAGCTCACGCGCGGGTACCGGTGGGTACTCGAGCTCGAGTATGTCCAATCGGGGCAGACGTCGACGTTCTCGAGGCTGAGCACGGTCGCCGTACACTAGGCCCGGTGTCGCACCGGGAAGCTAGCTTCGATAGGAAGCACCTAGGCAACGACCGCCGCTCCGGGACCTTCCCGGGGCGGCGGTTGGCGTTGGCGAGCGTGCTCGCGGGCACGTTGCTCGCGTGCTCGGTGGGCGTGGCGGCGGCGGACCCGGTGGTGAGCGCGACGGTGTACCCGGGTGGGGGCGGGACCATCACCCACCCGACCGTCTCGTTCAGCATCCTGGCGAACTGCCCGTTCTGGAATGGCTCACAGCTGATGGGTCTCTACGGGACAAACGGGAACTACATAAATACGGACTCGCCGGGCGCGGACGCCTGGGCGCTCAAGGACGTGCTCACCTGCGGCCTGTCGATCTCGCTCAGCCAGATCACCTATGTCGTGGTGCAGCGCTCCGACGGCTCGTTCGTGACCAAGCTCGCCCCCTCGTTGCTCACGGATTCGAGCCAGTATCAGGATCCGCACGGCGACGGGCGGCCCGAGCTCCCGGTGCTGTGGTCGAGCGAGGGCGGTGGCAACGTCGGGTACATCCGTCCGTGGGAGGGGGGGACCGACGACAACGCCGCGGATTGGATCCCCCAGGGAATCGACTCGACGATCGCCATCGAGGTGTTCGAGAACGGCTCGTCGCCGCTCGACGTGACCGCCTCGAATTCGACGCCGACCGCCACGGGGTCGGTGAGCTTCACCGCGAGCGTCGCGGGCTTTCCCCCCTCGCAGCTCACGTGGGACTGGAACTTCGGCGACGGGCAGGACTCGAGCGCGCAGGATCCGGTCCATACCTACTCGAGCTCGGGAAAGTTCACCGCCACGCTGCTCGTCACCGACACCCAGACCGGACAGGCGGGCAACGCGAACCTGCTCGTCAACGTACCGTCGTCGAGCGTGACGGGACCGACCCCTACCACCGGCGCCGGCTCGACCACGCCGGCCAACGGCCTGCCTACCGGGCCCACGAAGAGCAAGGGCAACAGCCCGGGCGGAGCACCCGGTAAGACTCCGACGAAGCAGAGCCCGTCCTCGGGCGCCAAGTCCAAGCATCACCGCCCGACGAACAAGGGCGCGACCCACAGCCGCTCGCACAAGCACAAGTCCTCCAAGGACAGCTCCGCCGCGACGACGCCGACCGCCGGCCAGGGAGGGAGCTCGGGCCCGGCCGCGAGCGGGGGTGCCAGCGGAGGGGCCGGCGCCTCCGCCCAGGCTCAGCGCTCGGGCGCGCACGCGTCCGCGCCCAAGCGGGGGCGGGAGAAGTCCGCGGACCTCGGAGGCGGGCGGAGCCGGCTCGTTTCGGGAAGGCTGATCAGCGACCTCGTGCCCATCGCCCCGGATCGCAGCCCGCTCGTCCATGTCGTACGCGGCGCCGCGACGGCGCCGCAGGTTCGCCGCGACGTCGTCGCCTCCGTCGTCCCCGCCATCCTCGCCGGGCTCCTGGTCGTGCTCCTCTTCTTCCTCGGCGCCGGGCGCGAGCTCGTGTGGCGCGGCGGGTGGCGTCCACTGGTGCTGGGGCGGATGAGGGAGGCGGTCCCATGGTTCTGATCTTCGGTCTGAGCAGCCACGACATCGACGAGGCGATCTTCCACGTCGCGAGCGCGCTGCAGGTGCCGGTGTTGGTCCTCGCGCTGCTCGCGCTCGCCCTCGTGATCTTCGAGATCGGCAGCTATGCGATCGAGGTCCGGGGGCGCCGGCG
>DATCEM010000155.1:0-9191 GCA_036510175.1 Solirubrobacteraceae bacterium
AGAGTGCGCGCGGCGAGGCGTGGCGCGCCGTGGGTGCTCAGCTCGGGCGGTCGGCGTCAAGCCACCGGCCGAGCGCATGGCGCCCGACTACCGTGACCTCGCCGTCGGCCGCGATCCAGTCGCGGGCGCGCAGCTCGCCGACGAGTCCCACCGCGTCGTGCGGGCCGGGACCGTCCCCATGGACCACGAGCGTGTGGGTGCCCGCCTCGACCGTCCAGCGTCCGGAATCCAGTGCCGCGAGGGCGAGGCCCTGCTCCGCGGTGGGAAGATCCAGAGGGTGCGGTCCGGCGCTCCGCAGCCGCTCCTCGGGGGGCGCCTCGGAGTCCGGCGCCGGGCCCCACATCGGGCCGCCTTCGCCGAAGCCCTCGGCCTGGGTGCGCAGCCATCCCACAGCGCCGTCGACCAATTCGGTGGCGCGCGCGGGGTCGACGCCGATCGCCTCGGCGATCTCCTCGAAGTCGACCTGGGTCACGCGCTCGAGCGAACGGCTGACCTCGCGAGCGAGCGAGCGCACCTTATCTTCGAAGCTCTCGGGGCCTTCATCGTTTGCGGACATGAGCCAATGATGGCAGGCGCGCCACCCCGGCGAGAACGGGCGAACTAGATCGCGCCGACGAGCACGAGCGCGCCGATGACCACGAGCACGAGCGCGGTAATGGCATTGCCCCATCGCTCGAGCCACTGGCCGCGGATCTGGTACCCGCCCCGCGCGGCGGCGAGGGTGAGGCCGACGATGGTTCCGATGGTGACGATGGCGAAGATCACCAGTGATCCGATCGCCGTCGCGGCGCCCGCCGTGGTCGCCGCGAGGAAGACGGGGAGGATCGTCAGGTCAGGAGAGGCGGCGGCCCCGAACGGAACCATTACCCCTGCCAGCCCGCGGAGTCCGGGGCGCTCGTGGGCGTGGGTATGAGAATCGTGCCCGTGATCGTGCCCCTCCTCGTGGTCATGCCCGTGGTCGTGCCCATGCCCCGTGTGGTCATGGCTGTGCCCGTGCCCGTGGCCGGTGAGCTCGAGGGCGGCGAACCCGAGGCCGGTGGCGATGAGCAGGCAGCCGATGATCGTGTCCTGAGCGCTTTCGACGGTCGAGCGGAACTGGAGGCCCACCGCGATGATCACGCCGCCGAGGATTACCGAGATGAGGACGTGGGCGACGCCCGCGAGCCCCGACAGGCGGGCGACCTTTCTCAGGGGGTAGCGGCGTGTTCGCCCGAGCACGGCCAGCGGCACCCAGTGGTCGGGGAGGATCGCGTGGCCGAACCCCACGCCCGCCGAGGCGGCGAGCAGTGCGGGGGCGGCGGTCATCGCCGGGGGAAGGCGAACGCGCCCACCGCGGCGGTTCTCCAGATGTTCATCGGCTTTCGGTAGCGTCCGCGACGAGGCATTGGAGTTCACCTAAGGCTACCCCCGACAGCGGAGCGGACGTTCGATGACGCATCTCAGTCCCGAGCAGGAACGGCTGTGCCAGGAGTCCCCGTCGGACTTCTCCGACCTGCGCGCGATGTACATCAACTGCACGCTCAAGCGATCGCCCGAGGTCTCCAACACGCAGGGACTCGCTGACCACTCGATCGAGATCATGACCCGCAATGGCGTCGAGGTGGAGGTGATCCGCGCCGTCGACCGCGAGATCGCCACCGGCGTGTACTCGGACATGACCGAGCATGGGTGGGAGCGCGACGACTGGCCGGCGATCTACGAGCGGGTGATGGCCGCCGACATCCTCGTGCTCCTCTCGCCGATCTGGCTCGGGGAGAAGTCCTCGGTGTGCACGCGGGTCATCGAACGGCTCTACGGTGACAGCAGCCGGCTCAACGCGCGAGGTCAATGGGCCTATTACGGACGGGTCGGCGGCTGCATCATCACCGGTAACGAGGATGGGGCCAAGCACTTCGCGATGAACATCCTCTACTCACTTCAGCACCTCGGATTCACCATCCCGCCGCAGGCCGACTCGGGCTGGCTCGGAGAGGCCGGACCCGGCCCGAGCTACCTCGACCCCGGCTCCGGCGGGCCCGAGAACGACTTCACGAACCGCAACACGGCCTTCCTGACCTGGAACCTGCTCCACCTGGCGCGCATGCTCAAGGACGCCGGCGGGATTCCCGCGCACGGCAACCAGCGCGCCGCGTGGGACGCGGGCTGCCGCTTCGATTACCCCAATCCCGAGCACCGCTGAGTCCGGCAGACCCGCGGGCCTAAGGATCGAGCGCCACCGCCGCCTCGGGCGTCGCGACGCGGAAGCTGAAGCTCTCCTCGAGATAGAGGCGGACCACCTCGCCGTCGTGGCTGTCGTAGCCGAGCGCGAGATCCTGGCCGGACTCGAAGAGGAAGTCCTCGCCACGGGTGCTGAGCACGATCGCGCCCTTGACTCCGGGGGCCCAGATGATCGGGCCTTCGAGGATCTTGCGCAGGTGCTCGAGCAGGGGATAGCCCCCCTGCTCGGCGGTCTCCACCACGCGCTGGTATTGCTCGCCTCCGAGGGCGAGCGCGTAGGGACCGCTGATGCCGTTGTGGAGCAGGCGCTCGACGGCTCCCGCCACGGGCTGGGGATAGTCGTCGGCTACCTCGCCCAGGCGGATGCGCTCGTGGGGCGAAGCCTCCTCGATTCCCGTGATCGCGCCGGGCCAGCCGTGAAACACGGCGACGTTCTCCGCGACGGCGATCTGGTGCGCGGCCGTGTCCAGCGCCTCGAGGTCGGCGTCGAAGGCACCGCGGTCGGCGTCGCGGAGCTCGGACCGCGAGAGCTCGAAGTCGGCGCGGAGCTCGACCAGCGGCATGACCCGGCGCTGCATGCCCGTCACCCCGTCGCAGGGAGCCGAGGTCAGCGGAGCCGTCCGCCCCAGGCTGCTGGCCGAATGCTCCCACCCGTGCGGGCCCGAGAAGTCGACGAGCTTGCGCGCGGCGAGCGCGGGAACCAGGCGCTCGGTGGCTTCATCGTCGAGCTCCTTCCAGTTCGCGTCGCTGATCGGCGCGATGGAGCGGAGAAGATGGTTCATCGTGACGCTCCCTTGAGACTGCCGATACCCAGTGACTGCGAACCCCCGGCCGAGGGGCCGTCGTCGTCGGGAGAATCGCCGTCGAGTGCCTCGGCCTCGGCCTCTTCTCCGTGCTCGACGATGTCGCCGGGCCGGAAGAGGACGCCCTGGGCGATCTCTCGCCACGCCGGCGAGCGGCGCAAGAGGAACTCGAGGTCCATGCTGAAGTGCTTGAACTCTTCACCCTGGGCATCGCTCATCACGGCGAGCGCTTCTGGGTCGGTCTCGACGGCGAGACGCTGCTCGTACCAGCCGATCGCCTCGGCCTCCTCGGTGAGCGAGGCGCACAGCCGCGCGAAGGTGCGGGTCGCCGCCGGCAGCTCGTCAGGTGGCTCGTGGTACTGATCGAAACCCATGGCATCTCCTCTTTTTCGCGCAGCCTATCCCGTCCGGGACTACCCGTTGCCGTGTAGGCCCACACGCCCTAGGGGGAAGGACTGACCTGCTTACATGGTTCTTCTACCCAAGGAGCTGATCGTGCCAGAGCAAGCAGAATCGGTGACCAGCGACGCCCGTGTGCGGACGCTCGCCGACGGAAACCAGATACCGCGGCTCGGACTCGGTGTGTGGCAGGTGCCCGACGGCCCCGAGTGCGTCGACGCCGTCCGCTGGGCGCTTGAACTCGGCTACCGGCATATCGACACGGCACAGGCCTACGGCAACGAGGAGAGCGTCGGGCGCGGCCTGCGCGAGAGCGGTGTCGCGCGTGAAGAGGTCTTCCTCACGACCAAGTTCTACCCCGGCAGCAGCGACCCCGAGGCCGAGGCGGTGAAGAGCCTGCAGCGGCTCGGCGTCGACCAGGTCGACCTCTACATCATCCACTGGCCCAAGGGCGGTCCCACCTGGGCCTGGCCCGGGATGGAGGCGGCCCGAGAGCGCGGCTACGCGCGCTCGATCGGCGTCTCCAACTTCAGCGCTGAGGAGCTCGAACGGGTCACGGCCATCGCCGCCAGCCCCCCGGTGGTCAACCAGGTCCAGTTCAGCCCCTTCGAGTATCGCCGCAAGTTGGTCGAGGCGTGCGAGGCACGCGAAGTCGCGGTCGAGGCCTACAGCCCGCTGGGAACCGGCCAGCACCTGTCGAGTCCCGAGGTCGTGCGGGTGGCCGAGCGCGTCGGACGCACACCGGCGCAGGTCCTCCTGCGCTGGGGCATCGAGCGCGCCGGCGTGGTGATCCCCAAGTCAACCCATCGTGAGCGCATCGCCGAGAACGCCGGGGTCTTCGACTTCGCCCTCTCGGCGCAGGACCTGTCCGAGCTCGACGCCCTCGACGAGACCACGGGCACCGACAGTGCCCGCGAACGGAAGTGGTGGGACTGACATGAGCTTCCGGGTCAGCGTGCTCGACCAGTCGCCGATCCCCGAGGGTGTGAGCGGCGCTGACGCGCTGCGCAACTCGGTCGATCTCGCGCGACTCGCCGACGAGCTCGGCTACCACCGGTACTGGATCGCCGAACACCACGGCACGCCGGGTCTCGCAAGCGCCTCGCCCGAGGCGCTGATCGGACCGATCGCCGCCGCCACGGCGAGGATCCGGGTGGGAAGCGGCGGCGTGATGCTCCCGCACTACAGCCCGCTCAAAGTGGCGGAGACCTTCAGCGCGTTCAGCGGGCTCTTCCCCGGGCGGATCGACCTCGGGCTCGGACGTGCCCCCGGCACCGATCCGATGACCACCTTCGCTCTCCAGCGTGACCGCCACGAAGCCGCTCCCGACGACTTCCCGCAGCAGCTGGCCGAGCTCCTGGGCTATCTCAACGACGATCTCCCCGCCGATCATCCGTTCACCCGACTCGCGGCGACCCTCCCCGGTGTGCCCGAGCGGCCAGAGCCCTGGCTCCTGGGCTCCTCCCCGCAGAGCGGTATCTGGGCGGCCGAGCTCGGCCTGCCCTATGCCTTCGCCGACTTCATCAACGCCCAGGGCGCGGAGATCGCCGCGCGATACCGGGCTGACTGCGAGCGACCCGTGCTCGCCGTGGCGACCTGGGCCATCTGCGCCGACAGCGAGGAGGAGGCGCAGCACCTCGCCTCGAGCAGCCGGATGATGATGCGACTGCTCGGTCAGGGCCGCCTCATCGCCGTGCCGCCGGTCGAGAAGGCGCTGAGGTTCCTCTCCGCCAACACGACGCCCGCCGCTCCGCGCGAGCGACGCCGGCGCGCGATCATCGGCGACCCCGGGCAGGTGCGCGCGGAGCTCGAGTCCGTCGCCGCCGAGTATGGAGCCGACGAGCTCATGGTGGTCACCATCACCCACGACCACGAAGCGCGGCGGCGCTCCTACGAGCTCATCGCCGAATCATTCGGGCTGCGAGCCGCCGCGAGCGAAGCCGCGGTCGGGACCGGCTAGGGCCGCACTAGGCGCCGGATCGTGAGGCCGCGCGCGCCTTCGACCACTCGGCCTTGTGCTCGCGCTTGGCCGCCTGGTAGTCGGTGAGAGCCTGCGGTGAGTCGACGTCGCCGAGCGTGGGATGCCAGGGCACGAGCTCGCCGGCGGCGGCGACGCCGAAGCGCTTGGCGAGAACGGCGCCGAGCGCCTTGACCTTCATCTCGCCGAAGCCGGGCAGCGCGTGCAGGTTGGCGCGCAGCGCGTCGGCGTCGGTCGCGTCGGTCCATACTCGCGCGGCGTCGCCGTCGTACTCGTCGCGCACGTGGACCGCGAGCTCGTGGACCCGCTGAGCCATCGAACCGGGGAAGCGGTGGATCGCCGGCTTGGCGCGGAACAGAGGCTCGAGCTCGGCGCCGGACAGCGTCTCGGCGTCGAGCGCACCGAGTCGCTCCTTGAGCGCCAGGGGTCCGGCGAACGCCTTCTGCACGCTGACCTGCTGGTCGAGGGCGAAGCCGACGAGCAGGGCCATCGGGTCCGAGGCGATGAGCGCATTGGCCTCGTCGGACTCGGTGAAGTACAGGCGGTCGGGCATGGGGGCGATCGTACTGGGAGCGGCCCCCGGAGTCTCGGGCGAGCGACGCCTACGCCGCGGCCCGCGCCTCCACCGCTCGTGACTCGGCGACGTGGTCTGACACGTGGCGGGCGTCGCGGTCGATGCCCGCGAAGCGGCCCGAGCCCCAGGTGTGGAGCCACGGGAGCCCGAGCACGTAGAGGCCGGGCACGGTGGTGACGCCGCGATGGTGGGTGGGGTACCCGGCGCCGTCGAAGGCCGGCACGTTGACCCAGGACCAGTCACTGCGGAATCCCGTCGCCCACACGATCGTGCTCACCTCGCCCTGGGCCAGCGACAGGCGCTGCGTCTCGCCCGGCGCCGGTTCCCACACCGGCTCGTAGCGCGGTTCGGCTCGGGCCTCGATGCCGTGCTCATCGATGTAGCGGTCGATCGCGTCCTTGATCCGCTCCGCCGTCGCGTCGGCGGCGTCGAGGTTCCGGGCCAGGTCGTCGGAGAAGGCCAGGAGCCCGCCGTCGACCCCGAGCAGGCGCCCGTGGAGGTGCATGCCGTCGCGGGCGAAGGCGCGGAGGTCGAGGTCGTGCCCGCCGTCGCGGCCGGTCACGTAGTGGTTGGGCTCCTTGCGCGCGGCGAGTCCCTCGGGGTGATCCTCGATCGGCATGTCGTAGTGACCCATGTCCTCGAGCCAGCCGACGCAGTCGCGACCGCGATAGAAGCGCGCGACTCGGGGTGCGCTCCCGACGCTGAGATGGACCTCACGTCCCGCGAGGTGGAGGTCCTCGGCGATCTGCGCCCCCGACTGGCCGCTGCCCACGACGAGGACGGCGCCGTCGGGCAGGGAGGAGGGATTGCGGTAGCTCGAGGAGTGAAGCTGGGTGATGTGCGGTCCCAGCGCGGCGGAGATCCGGGGGACGGAGGGGACGTGATAGCCGCCGACGGCGAGGATCACCTGCTCGGCGGTGAGCTCGCCCCGCGAGGTGCGCACGTGGAAGCCGCCCTCGCCCTGCGCCACACGTTCGACGTTGACACCCTCGTAGAGCGGCGGGCGAAACGAGGAGGCAAACCCCTCCACGTAGGCGACGATCTCATCCCTGAGCATGAAGCCGTCCGGGTCCTCTCCCGCGTAGGGGTAGCCCGGCAGCCGGCATTGCCAGTTCGGGGTCACCAGGCAGAAGGTGTCCCAGCGATCCTCGCGCCACGAGCTCGCCATGCGGTCGCGTTCGAGCACGAGATGGGGAACGCCGTGCTCATGGAGGCAGTGGCTCACCGCGAGGCCGGCCTGTCCGGCGCCGATGACGATCGCCCCGGCGTGCCCGCTCAGCTTCTCCGGCGGCGGGTGCGTCGCCCGCGGCCGGTCACGCCGGATCCGCTCCACGCTCACCGTGCCCCCGCCGGGCGCGCCGAGGTCATGCGCGCGTTTCTCGATCTGCTCGAGCGACTCCGCGGCGGCGGTACACGCGAAGCCGCGCTGCTCGCGCACGCGCTCGCTTGCGCGCTCGAGTCCGGCGCGACAGCGACCCACGAGCTCGGCCACCGGGTACACACCGCCCTGCACGAGCACCTGCTCGATCGCCGTCGAGGGCGAGAAGCAGCGTTGGACGACGCCGTCGGGCCAGCGCAGGGTGAATTCGACCGAGGGCATCGCTCAGGCGTAGGGCACGGGCTCGGCGACGCGGTAGGCGTCCGGGCGCAGGTCTCTGATCGGGGACAGCGCGCGCCGGGCGCGCTCGAGCGTTTCCGCGACGTCGAGCGTCGTGAGCGCCAGGCCGGGCTGCACCCCGGTGCGCGCGAGCTCGTCGCCGCCGGGGCCGACGACGCGGGCACCGCCGAGGAAGCGCAGCTTCCCGAAGCTCCCGGTCTGGTTCGCCGAGGCGACGATGAGCGAGTTCTCCGCCGCTCGGGCGCGGTCCCACAGCTCCGCGCGCCGCCACTGACGGTCGTCCTCGAGCCGCGGCGCCGCGTTCGAGGCGCTGCACGGCCACGCTGAGAGGAAGCAGAGAACCTCGGCGCCGTCGAGGGTGAGCGTGCGAGCCGCCTCGGGAAACGCCTTGTCGTAACAGATGAGCATCCCCAGTCGGCCCACCGGCGTGTCGAAGGCGGCGAGGCTGTCCCCCGGCGTCGTCATGCGGTGCTCGTCGAGCGGAAGATGGACCTTGCGGTGCAGGCCGTGGAGGCCTTCGCCGGAGACGCAGGCGGCGACGTTATGGCGTGCCCCGCCTACGCCGTCCTCGCAGAAGCCGACGCAGACGACCATCTCGGCGGCCAGCTCGGCCACCCGGCCCAGCTCCGGGCCGGTGGGATCGAGCGCGGGGGGCGGGTCGGCGTCGCCGTCGAGCGTCTCGACGTAGCCGCCGAGAGCGGCCTCGGGGAGAACCAGGAGATCGACCCCCTGTAGGCGTGCTCGGGCGATGATGTCCTCGATGGTGCGCAGACATAGGTCCATGTCGCGGTCAAACGGAGCGGCCGCGGCGGCGATCGTGAGCTCGGTCATGGGCATCCTCCAGTTGCTGGTCCGAGACCGGTGATCGCCTCGGTGGCGATCGCGGTCGTAATCTCGTCATCCGGCCATCTGAGCCGGACTCCGCTCTGCGCCGACAGCCGGCCGCAGCCGGCGCAGACGGCGTCCCCGCCTCGCGGCGCGGGCGCTCCGGGCGCCTGGGCAAGAACGGCGGCGAAGCCCGGGAAGCAGGTGAGCCAGTCGGCCATGAGCGCCCGGTCGGGGCGCGGGATCCGCGCGACTTCGATCTCTGCGCCGCACCCCGACGCCTCCGCGAGCATCGCGACGGTGCCGATGATGCCCGCCATCGAGGCGTCCTTGGCCGCGCTCGGTCGCGCGCGGCGAACGAGGTCGAGCATCGGTCGCAGCTCGGCCCGCGTGCGCCGGGAGGTCGAATCCCACTGGCGCCCGTGGTAGCCGGGGCGCCACTCGCCGTCGAGATCCGCGCACACCCACACCGTCTCGCCGGGCCCGCCGCCGCCGCCGGGCACGGGCTCGGCGGCGCGGCCGAGGCCGGTCACGGTGAGCGCTCCGGGGACGCCGAGCTGCGTGTGTCCACCGAGCACCGGGAGCTCGAACGCCTCGGCGCCCTCGCGGATGCCGCGCAGCACCGCGGCGACGTGGGCGGCGTCGCGACCCCCGACAGCGTCGAGAACGCCGACCGGAGATGCGCCCATCGCCGCGAGGTCGTTCGCGGTGACCAGCATCCCGCACCAGCCCGCCCAGGCCGGGTCGCGATCGACCATCGAAGGCGTGATCGCGTCG
>DATCEM010000156.1:0-4397 GCA_036510175.1 Solirubrobacteraceae bacterium
CCCAGGACGTAGCGCGCAGCCACGGCGAGCCGGCTCGGAACCTCGCTCGGGTCGGGTTTCTCGATCACGTCGCTGACCTCGATGATCCCCTCGCCGATCTCGCTCCCGCAGACAATCCCATAACTCGCCACCGCCGCCTCCTCCACCTCGACGACGGCCACCGCGGCGCTCGCCTCGAACTGCTCGTAGGCCTCGACGAGACGATCGATGATCGCCGGCCCGGACGGGGGGCGAGGCTCGATGATCGTGTCGCCGAGGGCGACCACCATCCCCCGCCCCTCGGCGAACCCCTCGGCGTAGCGGAGCGCGTCGCCCAGGCCGGCGGGGCGGAGCTGGCGGGTGTAGAGGATCTTCAACCCGCCGCGCGGGTCCAGCGGCGCCTCGGAGCCGAGCGCCCGGTCGAGCTCGGGGTCGGCATCGAAGTGGTCCTCGATCGCTCGCTTGCGCCGGCCGGTGACGAAGAGCACGCGCTCGATGCCGGCGGCGAGGAGCTCCTCGACCACGTATTGGACGACGGGCTTGTCGACGACGGGCAGCATCTCCTTGGGCTGCGAGCGGGTCGCGGGCAGCAGTCGCGTGCCCAGGCCGGCGACGGGGATGACGGCGTCGGTGATCTTCACGTGCGCTCGTCGATCCTATTGACGATCGCCGCCTGTACTCCGCCCGGGCCTGTGATCTTCCTGTGAACGGGTGCAAGCATCCCCTCTCGGATGGAGAAGGATGCAGGGGTGACCGTTACCCTGCCCGCCTCGGGACCGTCCGTCGTCCTCAGCGCCACCGAGGTGGTGATCGATCGCGCGCCGCTGCGCGTCGAGGTCGCGCTACGCCCGTTCGAGCTCACCATCCGGCGCGGCGGGCGCCGGCTGCTGCGCGGCGGCGGAGTCTTCGTTGTCGAGGGTGAGGTGCACGACCAGCTCATCCATCTCACCGAGGGGGTGATCACGCGCGAGGAGCGCTCGCCGCCGGAGCGTGCCTGGCGGGCGAGCGTCGAGGTATGCGAGCTCGACGCCGTCGAGCTCGCCCTGACCCTGTCGGGCGGACGGGCGGCGCGGCTGCGGATCGCCGTTCCTTCGGGGGACCGCGTGGAGCTCCGCCTCGACGCGGCCCGAACGCCGCTGCGTCTTGCCATCGACTGGGACCTGCGGGCCGAGGAGCGCCTGGTCGGCCTCGGCGCGCGCCACGGTACCCGTCTCGACCAGGCCGGGCGCACGGTCCAGCTCGGAGCCGATCGTCGCTACACCGGCCCCGACTGCCCCCCCGAGCTCCTCGAGCAGGGCGGCATCCCCCAGGGTGACTGCGCGCCCGTGCCCTGGCTCGTCTCGAGCCGCGGCTACGCCGTGTGGGTGCGGACCGACGCCAACGGCACGCAGTTCGAGCTCGGCGGCGAGCGCGTCGCGGTCTCTACGCGCGCGAAGGCGGGTCCGCTGTGCCTCGACGTGCTGTGCGACCCCACCCCGGCCGCGCGCCTGCGCGCCTTCTGCCGGCTTACCGGCTTCGCCGCCGTGCTCCCCGAATGGGGCTATGGCTTCTGGAAGAGCCGTGACTTCCACGAGCACCGCGATGACGTGATCGAGGACCTCGAGGGTTTCCGCCGCCACCGCATCCCCCTCGACGCCATCGTCATCGACTCGCCCTGGGAGACGCAATACAACACGTGGGAGTTCAACCCCCACCAGTTCCCCGACGCCCCCGGGATGGTGGCCCGGCTGCGGGCCGAGGGAGTGCGCACGGTGCTGTGGATAACGCCGTGGGTCAACATCGACTCGCGCGAGGGCCAGATCCCGCCGCAGCCGCAGTCCCAGCATCTCCACGAGCGGCCCGCCGAGAACTATGCTCCCGCCGCGGCGGCCGGTCACTTCGTGCGCGCTTCCGGCGGCGAGCCGTTTGTGACCCGCTGGTGGATGGGGGACGGCTCCCCCGTCGATCTCACGAACCCGGCGGCGGAGCAGTGGTGGCGCGCGAGCGCGCGCCGCGTGCTCGCGCTTGGGGTCGAGGGGATCAAGGCCGATGACGGCGAGGGCTACTACATCCCCGACGACGTGCGCCTCGCCGACGGGCGCACCGGTGCCCAGGCGGCCTGGGCGCTCGGTGGGCTGCACCGCGAGTGCATGCAGCGCGCGCTCGACGAGGAGCATCCCGGCCGTGGCGTCCTCTTCGGGCGCAGCGGCTGGACGGGCCAGCACGCCACCGGCTTCACCTGGGCGGGGGACCAGGCCTCCGACTTCTGGTCGCTCAGGGTTCTCGTGGTGGCGACGCTCGCCGCGGCGTGCAGCGCGATCTCGAACTGGTCACACGACGTCGGCGGCTATCTCGGGCATCGGCTGATCGAGCCCTGCCCTCCCGAGTTGCTCGCGCGCTGGCTCCAGTTCGGCGCCTTCACGCCGCTCATGCAGGCCCACTCGAAGATGCCCCAGGAGCCGTGGCGCTACGGCGATCCGCTGCTCGACATCTATCGCGCCTACGTCCTCCTGCACGAGCAGCTCGTCCCCTATGTGCGCGCCGCGGCGGCCACCGCCGCCCGCACGGGCCTGCCCATAGTGCGGCCGCTGTGCTTGAGCGACCCCGGAGACCCCAGGGGCTGGACGCTCGCCGACGCCTACGGCTACGGGCCGGCGCTGTGGGTTGCGCCGGTGCTCGCCGAGGGCGCCCGCGAGCGCGAGGTCGCCCTGCCCCGGGGCGAGTGGATCGAGGCGTGGTCGGGCCGGCGCGTGCGGGGAGGCGAGGAGGTGATCGCGCCGGCGCCGCTGCACATGATCCCGGTGTGGGTTCGCCAGGGCTCGATCGTCGTCACCTACCCGGCGGCCCATGTCGCCGAGGGCCTCGGCGACACCCCTGAGGGGGAGCGCCCGCTCGAGGCCACGCTGTGGGGGGAGCCCCGGCTCGGGAGCGCGACAGCGCGTCTGGCGGACGGGACGCGGGTGAGCTGGCGCCGTGGCCGGTGGTCGGTGTCGCCCGAGCGCGAGATCAGCTTCGCGGAGCGGTAGGCGGTATGCCTTTACGGCACCGCTGGGACGACCACCAGCGGACCGTCGGCGGCCGGTAGGCCGGCCGTGTCGAAGGTGGGCTCGGGCATGTGTTCGACGTGCTCGGAGCGCCCGAGGAAGGCGTCCGCGGTCTCGAGGAACCCGATGCGCGGCGTGCGGTAGTGCATGGGCACGACCAGCGCGGGCGCAGGCGCGCGATGATCTGCGCCGCCTGGTCGGCGCCGATGGTGGGGCCGCCGCCGACGGGGATGAACAAGAGGTCGAGGTCGCCGATCGCCGCCGCCTGCTCGTCGCGCAGCGAGCTCTGGCCGAAGTCGCCGAAGTGCGAGACGCGCAGGCCGTCGAGCTCGAAGACGAAGATCGTGTTCGGGCCGCGCGCCGTCCCGGCCTCCTCGTCGTGCTCGGAGGCGATGGCGATCACCTCGCCGACCGGGGACTCGAGCCGTCCCGCCGTCGAGCGCAGGATGGTGGGATCGCCGCCGATCGCCTCGACGCCGTTATGGTCGATGTGCTCGTGGGTGACGAGGAGGAGCGTCGCTTCCACGCCCTGGATCGGGGGGTAGTCGAACTGCATCCCGCGGCTCGCCGCCAATTCCGACATGTCGGCGAAGGGATCGATGGTCACCGACGCCTCGGGAGCGGTCAGGTGAAAGGTCGACTGGCCGTACCACTGCACGTTCATGGCGTTGCTCTCCTGGTGGTGTAGATGACGAGGTGGAGCCCGCGGAAGATGTCCGGTATATCGCTGGTCTTCGTCACCTGGGAAAACTTTACAGGAAAGCTGAACAGTTAGCCTGTTGATCTCGGAGCTATACTCCGCGCCTGTGGGCACGGCCGTGGACACCAACCTCCTGGCCAGCGAGCTCCGTGTCGTCCTCGGTCAGCTCATGCGCCGGCTCCGCGCCGAGCACCGCTTCTCGCTCACCCAGGGGGCGGTCCTCGGCCGCCTCGACCGCGAGGGGACGAGCTCGATCGGCGAGCTCGCCGCCGGCGAGCGCGTCCGGCCGCAGTCGATGGCGCAGACCATCTGTGACCTCGAGGGGCTGAGCCTGATCGCCCGCCGCCCCGACCCCTCCGACGGCCGCCGCGTGCTCGTCGAGCTCACGGAGTCCGGCCAACGCACCCTGGCCGAGGACCGACGCAAGCGTGAGGGCTGGCTCGCCCAGGCGATCACCGAGGACCTCTCGACCGAGGACCAGGAAGTGCTCCAGCGAGCGCTGGCACTGCTCAGGCGCCTGGCGGATTCGTAAGCTTGCCGAAGAGCGAGAAGAAGAGCTCCATCGCCTCGTCGACCCCCGCGCGGTCACCCGTCGCGAGCAGATCGAGGAGCAGCCCGCGCGTGACCGCGAGCCCGAGCCGCGCGGTGGCCCGGGCGGCGGGCTCGGGCACCCCGGCCGCCTGGAGTCGCGTCGA
>DATCEM010000157.1:0-4970 GCA_036510175.1 Solirubrobacteraceae bacterium
AGGTCGATCGAGCTCACGCCCACATAGGCGTAGGCCACCCTCCCACGGGAGCGCAGCTGCGCCACCGAGCGCTTGACGATGTCGACGGGGACGGCGAAGCCGACGCCTTCCCCGCCGCCGCTGGAGGAGGCGATCTGCGAGCTGATGCCGATCACCGCGCCGTTCGCATTGACCAGCGGGCCCCCCGAGTTGCCGTGATTGATCGCGGCGTCGGTCTGGATCGCTCCCGGGATCGAGAAGGTGTTCAGGGCATTGGTCCCGTTGAGCGACTGGATCGAGCGGTTCGTCGCCGAGATCACCCCGACCGACATCGATCCCGCCTCACCGAACGGGCTCCCGAGCGCCGCCACCGGCGCGCCGACCGCGAGGGAGGCGCTCGAGCCGAGGGCGAGCGGACGCAGCGAGAGGCCGGCGGGGCTGACCTGGAGCAGAGCGACATCGGCGTTCGGATCGGTTCCGACAATCCTCGCTGGGACCTCGTTCCCGTCCGAGAACTGGACGTAGACGTGGCTCGCGCGGCGCAGCGCCCCCTTGACCGCAGTGCTCACGACATGCGCGTTGGTGACGATCGCACCGCCCGCCGAGATGACGAAGCCCGAACCCTGTAGCGCCTCGCCGCCCGCGTCGGAGAAGGTGCTGATCACGGTGACCACCCCCGGCGCGTCGCGGTCGTAGACCGAGGTGGCGCGGAAGCCGTCCAGGCCGACGGCCCCGCTCGCGCCGGCGTCTGCGGACTGGGACCCCGATGGCGCAGAGCTCGAGTGCGAGGTGCCGGTGCCCGTGGAGGACCCGCAGGCGGCGAGAGCCGCCGCCGTGGCGAGCGCCGCTATCGCAGCCCGGGCCCTCATACCGGGATCTCGAGCGTCAACGTTGTGCTGTGTGGCCCCGACTCGACCGACAGCCGGCCCGCCATGTGCTCGGCGAGCTCACTGGCGATGGCCAGCCCGAGCCCCGACCCCTGGCCGTCGTCGGCGGTGTAGAAGGGCTCGAAGATCCGCGGCAGGGCATGATCGGGGATGCCGACGCCGTCATCGCGCACCGCGAGGCGCACGCGGCCGTTCTCGCGCAGCGCGGTCACGACGATGCGTGTGCCGGGCGGATTGTGGGTGAGCGCGTTGTCGAGGAGGATGCGCATGATCTGGGCCACGCGGACAGGATCGCAAAGCGCCTCGATGGCGCGCGTTGCCAGGCGGAGCTCGAGGTGGGCGTCGTGCTGGGCGAGGGCGGGCTCGAACTCGCCGCTGACCGACCGCGTGAGCTCTCCGAGGTCGACCTGCTCGGGCCTGAGCTCGAGCGAGCCCGAGTCGAGCCTCGAGATCTCGAGCAGGTCGACGGAGAGCTTGCGCAGCCGCTCGACCTGGTCGCGCACCTGATCGAGGAAGCGACGGCGCGTGTCGGCGTCGAGATCCTCGTCCTCGAGCAGCTCGACGAACCCGCCGAGCGAGAACACGGGCGTGCGGAGCTCGTGCGAGGCGGTGGCGATGAAGCGCTTGCGCGCGAAGTCGAGCTGGGCGAGCTGGCGCTGCATGTCGTTGAAGGCGACCGCCAGCTGCCCGAGCTCGTCATTGGAGTCGACGGGAATGGGATGAGCGAAGTCCCCGCCGGCGACCTGCTCGACGGCGCGCTCGAGGCGCTTCACCCGCTGGGAGAGGGCGCGCGCCACCAGGTAGCCGCCGATCAGGGCGAGGAGCAGGGCCAGGCCGCCGGCCACGAGGATCTCGTGGCGGACGATCGCGCTCGAGCGCACGACATCGCTCACCGGAGCGGAGAAGACGACGACGCGCGCGAGCTGGCCATCGTGAAACAGGGGCAGGGCCGCCTCGGCCACGGTCCCCGTCGCCGCAGACTCGATCCCGGTGACAAGCTTTTCCTTCGACGCGGCCTGGTGGGCGGGACCGAAGCGCAGATCCTCGGTGGTGGCGTGGCTGAGGTTGGAGTCGGCGGAGGCCGAGAGCTGAGGTCGCCCGCCCGCGAGGGACACCGAGAGCATCGTGACGCGGTCGCCCGAGGTGAGCCCGACCTTCTCGACGATGCTCTGGACGTCGGGTCCCTCCAGGCTGCTCCCGATCGTCTGCTCGATGGTGCCCGAGTTGCGGTGCGCGGCGGCGGCGAGCGAGGCGAGCTGATCGTCGAGCAGCCGCGACCGCAGGCCCGGCGCCACGTACATGTACAGGACCGCGATGGCGAGGAAGGTGATCGCGAAGAACACCAGCGCCAAGCGGTTGCGCAGCGAGTTCACGCTCGCCGCCCGCGCCACGCGGCGGCGCAGCGACCGCACCGTCGGGCGCGGCCAGTGGGAGGGGGCTAGTAGGGGTCGGTGTCGCGGAATCGGTAGCCGACCCCTCGGACCGTGAACAGGTATTCGGGATCCTTGGGATCCCGCTCGATCTTCTCGCGCAGGTGCCGGATATGGACATCGATGGTGCGCGGATCGCGGTAGGCCGAGTCGCCCCAGACGCGTGCGAGGAGCATGTCGCGGGTGAAGACCCGCCCCGGGGCTCGGGCGAGCGCCGAGACGATCTCGAACTCGACGAAGGTGAGCTGGGCCTCCTCGCCACGGACGCGGACCGAGCGCTTGGGGAAGTCGATCCTCAGCTCGCCGGAGAACAGCGGCGCCTCGTCGGGCGCCGTCTCGTCGGGCCGGCTCATCTCCGCGCGACGCAGGACGGCCTTGATCCGGCTGCGGAACTCCCGCATCGAGAACGGCTTGGTGATGTAGTCGTCGGCGCCGAGTTCGAGCCCGACGACCTTGTCGATCTCCTCCGATTTGGCGGTGAGCATGATGATCGGCACCGAGCTGTAGCTGCGCAGTCGGCGGCAGACCTCGAGCCCGTCGACGCTCGGCAGCATCAGGTCGAGCACGACCAGGTCGAACTGCTGCTCGCCGAACCGGAGCAGGGCTTGGCGCCCGTCGGTGGCCTGGACCACCTCGTAGCCATCCTTGCGTAGCGGATACGACAGGAGAGTCTGGATTGACTGCTCGTCGTCAACGAGCAGGATGCGGGCTGAGCGATCGGCCACCGTGCGTCTCTCTTCGATGGACACAGGGTAGAGCGCGCGATTGGCGAACGGCCCGCGGTGGTGGGTTGCATGCGCGGGCGGTCCTCGACTGCGGCTACCCTAAGGCCGCATGCTGAACCCGCGGATCTACCGGGCGGCATTCCTGCCCGTCTTCGTGGCGGTGGTGGTGCTCGCATTCTCATTCCGCAATGAGCCGACCCCGGTCACCACGAATCTCGCTCCCGCCGCGTTCAACGCCCAGGCGGCGTTCACCAAGCTCACGCAGCTCGCCCGGCACTACCCCGATCGCCGGCCGGGGTCCCCGGGGGATAACGGCGTCGCCGCCCAAGTGGCGAGCAGCCTGCACCAGTACAGCTTCAGCGTCCGGGAGGGCACCTTCGAGGCCGACACGGTCGAGGGAACGCGCCGGGTCGAGACGGTGATCGGCGAGCAGCCCGGGGCCTCGAGCGGCCGCATCGTGGTCATCGCCCACCGCGACGCGCTCGGCCCAGGCGCCACGGCGGATCTCTCCGGCACCGCGACGCTGATCGAGCTGGCCCGCGTGCTCGCGGGGCGCACCCTGAACCGCACGGTCGAGCTCATCTCGACGAGCGGATCGGGCGGACTCGCCGGAGCGACGCAGATGGCCGGTTCCCTCGGTGGGCCGATCGATGCGGTGATCGTGCTCGGCGACGTGGCGGGGACGCGCACGTCGAAGACCGTCGTCGTTCCGTGGTCAGAAGGCGAGAACCTCGCTCCGCTGCTCCTGCGCAACACCGCCGCCGCGGCCGTGCGCAGCCAGGCCGGTCTCGCGCCGGGAGGTGCCGACCTCGCCGCCCAGTTCGCCCGGCTCGCCTTCCCGCTGACGCTGTCCGAGCAAGGTCCGTTCAACGCTCGCGGGATTCCCGCGGTCCTGCTCTCGCGCGCCGGAGAGCGGGGGCCCGCAGCGAGCACGCCGGTGAGCGAGCCGACCCTCGCCGGCTTCGGGCGGGCGGCGCTGCAGACGGTCAGCGCGCTCGACGGGGGGCCAAACGTCCCCGCGCCGTCGGCATACCTGGTCTATCGGAATATGAGCGTGCCGGTGTGGCCGATTCGCCTGCTCGTGCTCGCGCTCATCCTGCCCGTGCTCTGTGCCGCGATCGACGGATTCGCCCGCGCCCGGCGGCGCGGCCATGAGGTCGCGCGGTGGGCGGGATGGGTGCTCGCGACCGCCTTGCCCTTCGTGCTTGCCTCGCTCTTCCTCGTCGGTCTCGGCGCCACCGGGCTGATCGGCGTCACGGCGCCGGGTCCGGTCGGCGCGGGTGTCGTGCCCGTGCATCTGCGGGCGGCTGCCGAGATCGTCGCGACGGCTCTCGTCCTCGTGCTCTGCATGTTTCCCGTCAGGGCGTTCATCATCCGCCGGCTCGGCGTGCGCGGAGATCCCTCGGACGCGGGCGGGGCTGCGGCCGTCCTGCTCGTGCTGTGCGCGATCTCGCTGGCGATCTGGACCACCAACCCGTTCGCGGCGGCGCTCATCGTCCCCGCGCTCCACCTGTGGATGTGGATCGTCGCGCCCGAGGTCCGGCTGCGTGCGCCGGCGGCGCTCGTCCTGCTGTTGGTCGGACTGGCCCCAGTGGCGCTGGTCATCACCTACTACGCGAGCCAGTTCGGCCTCGGCCCGCTCGACGGGCTCTGGAGCGCCGTGCTCCTGATCGCCGGTGGCGGCCTGGGAATTCCCACTTTGCTCGAATGGAGCATCGTCGCCGGCTGCGCGGTCAGCGTGGCCTTGATCGCCGCCCGCGCCGCGCGAGCGGAGAGGCCCGCACCCGCGCCCGTGACCGTCCGCGGTCCCGTCACCTACGCCGGGCCCGGCTCGCTCGGCGGCACGAAGTCGGCCCTGAGGCGGTGAGCGACGGTGCGGAGGTTCATACGCGCCGTCTCATCCGTCCTGATCCTCTCGGGACTGCTGCTCGTCATCGACGCGGGCGTGA
>DATCEM010000158.1:0-2754 GCA_036510175.1 Solirubrobacteraceae bacterium
GAGGAGGAGCGCGCGCTGATCTGGAAGACGCGCCGAGCCGCCTTCGCCGCGATGGGCAGGATCGCGCCCGCCTACTACGTTCAGGACGGCGTGATCCCGCGCACGCGGCTCTCCGAGGTGCTCGGGAGGATCGATGAGCTCTCGGCCGAGTACGGGCTGCAGGTGGCCAATGTGTTCCATGCCGGCGACGGAAACCTGCACCCGCTCGTGTGCTACGACTCGGCGCGTCCCGGGGAGCCCGAGCGCGCGGAGGAGCTCGCGGGCCTGATCGTCAAGGCGTGCGTGGAAGCCGGCGGCTCGATCACCGGCGAGCACGGCGTCGGCGTGGACAAGAAGCGCTACATGCCGGCGATGTTCGGAGAGCCCGACCTCGAGGCGTTCCAGCGACTGCGCTGCGCCTTTGACCCCCACGGCCTGGCCAACCCGGGCAAGGTGATGCCCACGCCCCGGCTCTGTGGCGAGGTGCCGGGCCCCTATCGCGAGCACCCGCTCGAGCGGGCCGGCGTCGCGGAGCGGTTCTGAGCGTGGAGCTGCAGACCATCCTCGCCGCGCGACCCGCAACCTTCGAAGCTGCCGCTGCCATGCTCTCGCGCGCTGCGGGCGACGGGCAGGCCGTGCGCTTGCGCGGAGGCGGCACCAAGCTCGACTGGGGGGCGACCCGCCCGGAGGCGCGGATCGAGCTCTGCACCGGGAGGCTTGCGAGCATCGTCGAGCACAACACCGGCGACCTGACTGCCGTGCTCCAGGCCGGGGTGCGCCTGGGCGACGCGCAGGAGCAGTTCGCCACCGCGGGCCAGATGCTCGCCCTCGACCCGCCGCTCGCGCCCGCCGGCTCGGCGGACCCGGGAGCGACGATCGGCGGAATCGTCGCCACCGCCGACTCCGGCCCGCTGCGTCACCGCTACGGCGCCGCGCGCGACCTCGTCGTCGGGATCACCGTCGCGCTCTCCGACGGGACGATCGCGCAATCAGGTGGCAAGGTGATCAAGAACGTCGCCGGCTACGACCTGGCCAAGCTCTTCGCCGGCTCGTTCGGGACGCTCGGGCTGATCCTCTCGGTTAACGTGCGGCTGCACCCACTTCCCGTCGCCACGGCGACCGCGTTCGCCGCCGCCGGGGACCCCGCGGCGCTCGCCGCCGGAGCGCGCGCGCTCGCCGCCGCCCCACTCGAGCTCGACGCGCTCGATATCGCGTGGCGGGCGGGCCGTGGTGGCGTCCTCGCCCGGTGCGGCGGCGCCGAGGCGGTGAAGCGTGCACACCGTGCCGCGGCGGTGCTCCAGCAGGCGGGCCTCGACGAGGTCGACGTCACCGACGAGGACGATGCACTGTGGGAGCGCCAACGCGCCGGGCAGCGCTCGCGTGAGCGCGCGCTCGTCATGGTGTCGGCGCGGCCGAGCGCGCTCGCTGACGTGCTGCGGGTCGCCGAGCGTTGCGGCGCAACGGTTGTAGGGCGCGCCGCGCTCGGAGTGAGCTACGTCGAGCTCGACCCCGCTGCCGTCGAGCTGTTCCTCGCCGAGCTACCGGCCGGGGCCGGCGGCGTACTCCGCGATGCTCCGGCCGAGGTGAGGGCGGCGATCGATCCCTGGGGCGTGCAGGAGAGCCCCTCGCTCGAGCTCATGCGCCGGATCAAGGAGCGCTTCGACCCCGCGGGCGCGTGCAATCCGCACCTGTTCGTGGGCGGAATCTGAGATGTCGGGCTTCGACGCCCACCGCCCGCCTGAGCAGTCGGTGATCGAGGACTGCGTCCACTGTGGGTTCTGCCTCGACAGCTGCCCCACATACACGCTGTGGAGCGACGAGGCGGACTCGCCGCGGGGGCGGATCGTGCTCATGGCCGAGGCCCTCGCCGACGACGGCGAGCTCTCGGATGAGATGGTCACCCACTTCGATCGCTGCCTGGGCTGCATGGCCTGCGTCACCGCCTGTCCCTCAGGGGTAGCCTACGACCGCCTGATCGAGCGCGTGCGCCCACAGGTCGAGCGCAACCACACCCGCTCGCGCTCCGAGCGTGCCTTCCGCCGGCTGCTCTTTGAGACCCTCCCCCACCCCCGCCGTATGCGCGCGCTCGCGCCCCTGCTCGCGGCGACGCGGGGGCTGCCCCTCGAGCGCCTCGACGAGCGCCTGGCCATGGCGGCGAAGGTGGCGCCCCACGCGAGCACCCGGGAGGTACTGCGCACGCGCCTGCCCACGCGCATCGCCCCGGCCGGTGAGCCACGCGGACGCGTCGGCCTTCTCCTCGGGTGCGTCCAGCGGGTGTTCTTCGCCGACGTTCACCGGGCGACGATCAGAACGCTCGTCGCCGAGGGGTTCGAGGTGCTCGCCCCACGCGCCCCCGACTGCTGCGGCGCGCTCGAGCTCCACGCCGGCGCGGAGGACGCCGCCGTCGCGCGAGCGCGGCGGACGATCGCCGCCTTCAAGGACGTCGACTTCGTGGTCACCAGCGCCGCCGGGTGCGGGTCGGCGATGAAGGGGTACGGCGAGCTCATCGAGGACGCGGCGTCGCGGCTCTTCTCGCTCAAGGTCCGCGATGTGTGCGAGCTCCTCGCCGACCTCGAGCCGCGGACGCCGCGCGGACCCGTCCCCCTCCGCGTCGCCTACCACGACGCCTGCCATCTCGCCCACGCGCAGGGCATCCGCGAGGAGCCGCGCGCGCTTCTGCGCGCCGTCCCCGAGCTCGAGCTGCTCGAGGTCGCCGTCGAGCCGCAGATCTGCTGCGGCTCGGCGGGGATCTACAACCTGGTCGAGCCCGAGGCG
>DATCEM010000159.1:0-2121 GCA_036510175.1 Solirubrobacteraceae bacterium
GTGCTCGGGATCGAGTGGAGCGCCCTCGAACTCGTAGGCCACCCACGCGCGCCCGCCCGTGAGATCGGCGAGCGGCAGGTTCGTCGTGTAGCCGCCGTCGCAGAACGCCATCGCAAAGCGCGCATCGCTCTGCACACCGTCAAGCAGCGTGTCGATCGACACCCCGCGCCAGTGCGTCCCGAGCTTCGACCATTTCGTCACGCAGTGGATGTCAACGGCGATCGCCTCCGCCGGCAGCTCGAGCAGCTCCGCCCAGGACCACGACCGCGCCTCCGCCTCGCCAGCCTCGACGCTAAAGCTCCAGCGATCGAGCGGCGTGTGGGGCGTCGGTCCTGCCGCGAGGACGGGGAAGTCGTGCGTCTCATACTGCCCGGGCGGTATCCGGCTACCGCCGTCGTCGCGACGCGGTCGTCCGGTGAAGCCACGGTTGATCGGTGACACGCTTCTCCCGCGGATCGGTTGGCTCGATAATGACAGGCAGCTGATGAGCGAGGGGCAAGCGGCGCGGCTGCAGTGGCAGACCGCGAAGGTGATCGAGCTGCGCGAGGAGACCCTGCGCACGCGCAGCATCGTGCTCGAGGTGCCGTCCTGGCGCGGTCATCTCGCCGGCCAGCATGTCGACGTGCGCCTGACCGCGCCCGACGGCTACCAGGCCCAGCGCAGCTACTCGCTCGCCTCGGCCCCCGAGGACCCGCTGCTGATGCTGACCGTCGAGCGGCTCGCCGACGGCGAGGTCTCGCCCTACCTCTGCGATGGGCTCGCGCCAGGCGATGAGATCGAGCTGCGCGGGCCGATCGGCGGGTACTTCGTCTGGCAGCTGCCGCCATCGAGCCGCATCCTGCTGCTCGCCGGCGGCTCCGGTGTCGTCCCGTTTCGCGCGATGCTCCGCCACCACGCCGCGAGCGGCGAGCACGCCGAGGTCCGCCTGATCTACTCGTCACGCTCGCTGCCGGAGGTGATCTACGCCGCCGAGCTCGAACAGCTCGCGGCCGCCCAGGCGCTCGAACTCAACCTCGTCCTCACGCGCGCGTGGCCAGACGGATGGACGGGGCCGCGCGGGCGCATCGATCGCTCCGCCCTCGCGCAGCTCGCCTGGCCGCCAGACAACGCCCCGCTCGTCTACTGCTGCGGTCCCAACGGCTTCGTCGAGACGGCCGCAAACGAGCTCGTTGCACTCGGCCACGACCCGACTCTGGTCAGAACCGAGCGCTTCGGCCCGAGCGGGACCTAAGGCCTAGGATTCACGCCACACACCGGCGAGAGGGGAGTAAGCGATGTCCGACCAGGTCAAGTACGTGCTCTCGGAGTCCGAGATCCCGACGCACTGGGTCAACCTCCTGCCCGATCTGCCGGGCACGAGCTACCCGCCGCTTCACCCCGGCACCGGTCGGCCGGTCGGCCCCGACGACCTCGCGCCGCTCTTCCCGCTCGACCTGATCCTCCAGGAGGTCTCGAGCGAGCCGCAAATCGAGATCCCCGATGAGGTGCGCGAGATCTACAAGCTCTGGCGCCCCTCTCCGCTGTACCGCGCGCGGCGCCTCGAGCGCGCGCTCGATACGCCCGCCCACATCTACTACAAGTACGAGGGCGTCTCGCCCGCCGGCTCGCACAAGCCCAACAGCGCCGTCGCGCAGGCCTATTACAACCACAAGGCGGGGATCCGCAAGCTCGTGACCGAGACCGGCGCCGGGCAGTGGGGCTCGGCGCTGGCGCTCGCCTGCCAGCTCTTCGGGATGGAGTGCGAGGTCTTCATGGTCGGGATCAGCTACGACCAGAAGCCCTACCGGCGCGCGATGATCGAGACCTGGGGCGCGACGGTTCACCGCAGACCGACCAACCGGACGGGCGCGGGTCGCTCGCAGGCAGCGCACCACTCCGGCAGCCTCGGCATCGCGATCTCCGAGGCCGTCGAGGTCGCGGCGGGCTCGCCGGACACCAACTACGCGCTCGGCTCGGTGCTCAACCACGTCTGCCTGCACCAGACGGTGATCGGGCAGGAGGCGATCGCCCAGCACGAGCAGGCGGGGGAGATGCCGGACGTGATCGTCGGCTGCGTCGGGGGCGGCTCGAACTTCGCCGGCCTCACCTACCCGTTCATCCGCCGGACTCTGCGCGACGGCG
>DATCEM010000160.1:0-2339 GCA_036510175.1 Solirubrobacteraceae bacterium
TCGCGCCGCCGATGGGACCGAGGTGATCGAGCGCTCGGAGGATCTTCACGACCTTGCGCGGCGGATCGAGGCCGAGCATGCCCGATCGGAAACCCTGGATCACCGCATGGCCCTCGACGGCGCCGCGCAACCCGAGCTCGACCGGCTTGCGGAGCATCGGGGGGAGCGTACGCACGCTCCCACGGTATCGAAGTAACCGCCCTACACTCACGGGCGCGTGAGCACGAGCCTCGTCTACCGCAGCGCCCGCGGCTACGAGTTGCTCATGCGCGTGCTCTACGGCCGCCATTACGCGGCGCGAATGCAGCGAGCGCAAGCCATCAAGCGCGTGCTTATTCCCCACGGACGGTCAGTAGCTCGCGGAGCGCTGACACGACATCGTCCTGGTCGGAATCCGTCACCTTCGGGCTCAGTGGGAGGCTCAGCGTCCGCTCGGAGATCGCCGTGGCGACGGGGAAGCGCTCGAGCGCGAGGTGGTATCGGTCGCGGTAGTAGGGGTGGAGGTGCACGCCGCGGTAGTGGACGCCAGTCCCGATCCCGTGGGCGCTCAGGGCGTCGAGGAGCTCGTCGCGCGTCAGCCCGGCTTCGGGGCGCAGGAGCACCTGGTAGAGGTGCCGGGCGTGCCGCGTCCCCGTCTCTTCCGGGAGCGGAGTCTCGAGGGGCAGATCGGCGAGCAGAGCGTCGTAGCGCTCCCACAGCTCGGTGCGCCGGTCGATCCACGCGTCCAGCCGCGGCAGCTGGTGCAGGCCGAGGGCCGCCTGGATGTCGGTCATGTTGTATTTGAAGCCCGGCTCGACGACCTCGTAGTGGCGAAAGCCCTGGTCGGAGAAGCGCGCCCATGCGCCGAGGCTCAGACCGTGCAGCGCCAGGCGCTCGACGCGGGCGGCGATCTCCGGGTCCTCGGTGGCGAGCGCTCCGCCCTCGACCGTGGTGATGTTCTTCGTCACGTAGAAGGAAAACGCGGCCAGGTTGCCGTGCGCGCCGATCCGCCGTCCCCGCCACTCCGCCCCGATCGCATGCGCGGCATCTTCGATCACCGCGAGGCCGTGGCGATCACGCAGCGCATTCAGGCGATCCATGTCGATCGGCCGACCGGCGAGGTGGACGGGCATGATCGCCCGCGTCGCAGGGCCGATCGCCGCCTCGGCCGCCTCGAGATCGATCTGCCCCGTCCCGGGTTCGGCGTCGATCAGGACCGGCGTAGCGCCCACGTGCTCGACCGCGTTGGCCGAGGCCACAAAGGTCATCGTTGGGACCAGCACCTCGTCGCCGGGGCCCACCCCCAGCACGCGCAAGGCGAGCATCAGCGCCGCTGTGCACGAAGACAGGCACCGGACCTCGGCGACGCCCACGTAGTCCGCCAGCATCGCTTCGAACCGCTGTACCTTCGGCCCCGTCCCCACCCACCCCGAGCGCAGGCACGCGACAACCTCGGCGATCTCCTCCTCGCCGATCATGGGGCTGCCAAAGACCAAGAACTCTGCTCGCATACGCCGACCAGTGAACCAGTCCCGAGTTTGCGCCGACCGGGTGCCGGCTCCCCGCCTCGGGACCTGATCAGCTGACAACAGCGTCGAGGGGCGAGCTAAGGGGACCGTAAAAGGGTTCCGCCGAGCGTTAGGGGGCGGTTAATCGTCGCGGCGCCGGGCGCGCCCGGTGCCGCGATCACAGCGGTGTCGCTCTCGGCGAGCGCGGCGGCGCGGGACCCCCGGCGCCGCGGTCACATCCGCTTCGTGTAGCTCTCGGTGAGCGCGGCCGCCGACGCCGCCAGGTCCCCGATGCCGAGGTGATCGTTGAGGATCGCTGCCGCCGACGGAAGCTCGTCCTCGGCCTGCCAGGTGTCCTGGTCCCACAGGCGCGAGCGCATAATCGACTTGGCGCAGTGAAGGTACGCCTGCTCGATCGTGACGATGACCCCGAGCCTGGCCGGATGCCCACCGGTGGCCAGGTCGCCGATCAGCGCGGGATCGCTGGTGAGCCGCACGCGCCCGTTGACGCGCAGCGTCTCCCCCAATCCAGGAATCAGGAAAAGCAAGCCGACCCGCGGATTCTCGAGAATATTCTGGAACGAATCGAGCCGGCGATTGCCTGTCGCATCGGGAATGAGCAGCGTCCGGTCGTCGACCACCCGCACGAACCCGGCGGGTCCGCCCTTCGGCGAGACATCGCACTCGCCCTGCGCGTTCGCGCTCGAGAGCAGGACAAACGGGCACCGCGCGATGAAATCGCGGCAATGCTCATCCAGCCGTTCGTGCTCCTTGAGCAGCGCGCGCTCCGCCGGCTCACGGTAGATCTCCCGCAGCTGCTCCAGATTGGTGATCGCGTACGGGTCCATGGGG
>DATCEM010000161.1:0-10527 GCA_036510175.1 Solirubrobacteraceae bacterium
CGCCTCTCCCCGGGCGAGCGGTCCGAGCCAGCGTTCGCGCTGCTCAGGGGTGCCCGCGGCCACGAGGAGGAGCGCCGCGCCGACGCTCGAGAAGAACGGCGTCGGCGCGAGCGCGTACCCGAGCTCCTCCTGGATCACCACGAGCTCGACGGCGCCGAGGCCGAGGCCGCCGTCCGCCTCGGGAACCACGAGGCCCGTCCACCCGAGATCGGCGAGCTCGGCCCATTGCTCGTCCGTGAAACCGCGGTCATCGGCCGCGAGCGTCCGCACGGTGTCCGCCGGGTAGCGCGCAGCGAGGAACTCGTGCGCGGTGCGCTGGATCGCTCGCTGGTCGTCGGTGAAGTCGAAGTTCATCCCGTTACCGCTCGGTGAGCACGGACGCTCATCGCTCGGTGAGCACGGACGCTCATCGCTCGGCGAGCACGGACGCTCATCGCATGCGCGGCAGGCCAAGCACCCGCTCGGCCACAATATTCTTGAGGATCTCGGTGGTGCCGCCCTCGATCGAGTTCGCCCGGGCGCGGAGGAAGCGGTAGGTCCACTCGTCGTCGGCGAGCATCGCCCGGGGCCCGGCGATGTCCATCGCGAGCTCAGTCAGGGACTGGTTGACGTCTGACCAGTGCCACTTTCCCAGCGACCCCTCGGGACCGGGAACGCCCTGGCGCATGATCGCCGTCAGGCCGCGGTAGGCGTTCAGGCGCAGGACCTCCGCTTCGATCAGGAGCTGGGCGAGGCGCTGGCGAACCACGGGATCCTCACTCGCCACCCCGCCGCCCCCGCGCGTCCCCCGGGCCTTCTCGATGAGCTCGCCGAGGGCGATCTGGACCGATACCTGGAGGCCGAAGGCCAGCGTGGCACGCTCGTGCATCAGCGTGGTGATCGCCACCGCCCAGCCGTTGCCCTCTCCTCCGATGATGTTCTCCTGGGGAATCCGGGCCTCGTCGATGAAGAGCTCGTTGAACTCGGCCTCGCCCGTTATCTGCACCAGCGGCCTGACCTGCACCGCGTCCTGCTCCATGTCCATGAGGAAGTAGGTGAGCCCCTGGTGCTTGGGGGCATCGGAGTCCGTGCGGGCGACGAGCATGCACCACTTCGAGTGATGGGCGAACGTCGTCCATACCTTCTGCCCGGTCACCACCCACTCGTTTCCGTGGCGGGTCGCGCGGGTCTTCACCGAGGCGAGGTCCGATCCCGAATCGGGCTCGGAGAAGCCCTGGCACCAGATCTCCTGCGCTGAGAGGATCGGCGGCAGGTATCGGCGCCGCTGCTCCTCGGTGCCGTGGGCGATCACCGTCGGTCCGCCCATCGCCAGGCCGAGGACATTCGCGGTCTGGGGCGCCTTGGCGCGGACGATCTCCTCGTTATAGATCGCCTGCTCGATCAGCGTGGCACCCCGCCCGCCGTACTCGGCCGGCCAGGACACGCCGGCCAGCCCGGCGCCGTGGAGCTTCTGCTGCCACTCGCGGCGGAAGGCGAACGCGGCCTCGTCGCCGGCGGGCTCGCGCCCGGGGTGGTTCGCCTCGAGCCACGCTCGCAGCTCGTCGCGAAAGGCAAGCTCGCTCGGTGACAGCGTCAGATCCATCGCCGTCGGATCCTAGCCACCGTCGAGCACCTCGAAGCTGCAGCCCCGGCTCTCGAGCTCCGCGAACAGGAGCTCGGGCTCGATGCACCGCTCGGGTGGGAGCGCGCCCGTCGCCGTGAGCTCGCCGCGGGCGAGGAGCCGCACGGCCGCCGCCGCCGGGGCCGCCGTCGAGACGACCGAGCCGCCGAGGCCGAAGTGGGGACGGCTGACGGCGCGCACGAGCACCGTACGCTCCCCACCCCGAGCGATGATCATGTGAACGGAGACAGTCTCGGCCGAGGGCGACACAGCCTCGCGCCTCGCTCGCTCCACCACCTGCGCCGTGGCCGAGGCGAGCTCGCGTAGCCGGCTGAGGAGGGCGGGCGCGAGCGAGAGACGGAAGCTCACCTCCCGGCACCCGAAGCTCTCGCCGAACGTCGCAAGCTCGGAGTGCAGGGTGTGGATCGTCTCCACCTGACCGATCGGCGGGCCGTAGTCGAGCGTTCCCCCAGGGTGGAGGGCGTGGATCTCCACCGGACTGCCGCCTCGCAGCACCACCGGCGCCAGGGTGAGCTCGTCGATCAGCGTCCGCACCGCGTAGGGCGGGCTGAAGCCGCCGCTCGCCCGGGGATCGCGGCCCGCGGCAGCGACGTCGATCGAGTCGACGACGCCTCCGAGCTCGCGCACGGCTCGCGCGGCCATGACGTTGGTCTTGCCCGGGCTCGAGCCGATGCCCAGGAGCGCAAGCAGTCCCGCGCGGCGGAAGTCCTCATCGAGCTCGAGCTGGCGTCCGGTCATCCAGTACAGGCCGCCTAGGTCCAGGTAGTGGCAGCCGGCGGCCAGGCACGCCCGCATGGCATCGAGGTTGATGCGGTAGCTGGCGGCGTTGATGAGAATCTCGATGCCGTCGAGGGCGGCCGCGAGCGCCGCCGAGTCGCGGGCGTCGGCCGCGGCAGCACGGGCCTTGCCGGCGCCATGGGCCGACGCGACGGCCGCCGCGCGACCCTGGTCGAGGTCGAGCAGGAGCATGCTCGCCACCTCGTCGGACTGCGCCAGATCGCGGATGATCGCGGGAGCGATCGTCCCGGCGGCGCCGAGGACGGCGACGGTGACGGCGGCGGGCGGCGGCACGGCTGGACACGGTAATGGAGGCGACGATCTGGGCCGACTGGAACTTGCGTTCCGGACCATCGAGGGAGAGAATGCGCCGGCGAGCGGAGGGCACGGCCGCACAGCACCGTCCCCGGCGCAGGCCGGCGCACAGCGAAGAGAAGGGACCACTGTGGAGAGCGCATCGTTGTCAGAGCCGGCCCTCAGCATTCAGGTCGTGGACAAGGGGCTGAAGAAGAACGCGATCTCGTTCCTCTCGAACATCGTCATCGGGGTGGCGTCGACGGCGCCGGCGTACAGCCTCGCCGCGACGCTGGGCTACATCGCCGCGGTACCGCTCCTCGGGATCCACTCGCCGGCGGTCATCCTCGTCTGCTTCTTCCCCATGGCGGCGATCGCGGCGGCGTACTACTACATGAACCGCGCCGACCCCGACTGCGGCACGACGTTCACGTGGATGACCAGGGCAATGGGGCCTTGGGCGGGTTGGCAGGGCGGGTGGGCGATCGTCGTCGCCGACGTGCTCGTTATGCCGAGCCTCGCCTCGGTGGCGGGCATCTACACCTTCTCGCTCTTCGGCAACGGCAACCCGAGCAACTTCGAGGTCACCGCCGTCGGTATCGCGTGGATCGTGATCATGACCGTGATCTGTTACATCGGGATCGAGATCTCCGCCCGGACCCAGCGGCTGCTGCTGGGAATGGAGTTCACGACGCTCGTCATCTTCGCCGTGGTGGCCCTGGTCAAGGTCTACACCAGCCACCCCGCGCACTCGATCGAGCCAGCGGCCTCGTGGTTCAACCCATTCGATATCTCGAGCATCAGCGCCCTGAACGGCGGCATCCTGCTCGCGGTCTTCATCTACTGGGGCTGGGACTCCGGCGTGACCGTCAACGAGGAGACGGAGGACTCGAGCACCGCACCGGGGCGCGCCGCGATCGTCTCGACGTTCGTGCTCGTGGCGATCTACCTGGTCGTCGCGACCGCCGCCCAGGCGTTCGGCGGTGTGGCTTCGCTGGCCAGCCATCCCAACGACGTGCTCGCGCCGCTCGGCAAGGGAGTGCTCGGCTCACCGCTCGACAAGCTGCTGATCATCGCCGTGCTCTCCTCCGCCTCGGCGTCGACGCAGACGACGATCCTTCCGACGGCTCGTACCACGCTGTCGATGGCACGGATGGGAGCGATCCCCAAGGAGTTCGGCAACGTTCACCCCCGCTTCCTGAGCCCGGGTTTCTCGACGATCTGGATGGGCCTGGTCTCGACACTCGTGTATGTGCTCCTGTCGGTCACGAGCCCGGCCAACCTGATCGGCGACGCGTTCACCTCACTCGCCCTCACCATCGCCTTCTACTACGGCTTCACCGGCTTCGCCTGCGTGATCTTCTACCGCCGCGAGCTCCTCAAGAGCGCGAAGAACTTCTTCTACATCGGGGTGCTTCCGTTCTTTGGTGGAGCCGTGCTCACCTTCGTCCTCGTCAAGGCGGTCCTCGTCTACTCCAAGCCCCATGCCGGCTTCGCCAAGCCCTTCCTGGGCATCGGCTCGCCGATCGCCATCGCGCTGGCGTCGATCATCATGGGGATCATCTTCATGTTCATCCAGCGCTTCACCATGCCCGAGTACTTCAGACGCAAGCTCGAGGTCGTCGACCCCTCAGTTCTCGCCAATGCTCCCGCCGGGCGCGAATCATGAGTACCGGAATCGTCGTCGGCTATGACGGCTCCGATTGCGCCAAGCAGGCGGTGCGCGTCGCCATCGAGGTCGGCAAGGCATATGGGGAGAAGATCGTCATCGCCTTCGGGTACGAACTGAACCCGGTGGCCGGCGAGCTCCACGACTACCACGAGGCCCTCAAGGAGCTCGCGACGAAGCGGCTGACCGAGGCGGTGGCCCTGGCCAGCGAATCCGGAGCCAATGCGGAGATCGAGGCGGTGATCCTCGAGCAGGAGCCCGCCGCCGGCCTGGTGGAGCTCGCCGACGAGCGCGACGCGCGCGTGATCGTCGTCGGCACGCGGGGCGGGAGCCCGCTCAAGGGCGCCCTGCTCGGGTCGACGCCACACAAGCTGCTGCAGCTCTCAGACCGCCCCGTCCTCGTCGTCCCCGCTCACGAATAGCCCGGTCAACGTCGTACGCTTGGGCGCGTGGAGACGCTCGCGACCGCGCTCGCCTTTGATCGATCGCTGCGAACCCGGGGGGCACGGCGGACCGTCGCCCTGCCCGAGGGAGTGGTGATCCTCCACGATGAACTTCGCCCCGTTTACCACCTGAATTCGGTGATGCTCGACGCGCCGCTATGCCCCGAGCTCGACGCCGAGAGCATCATCGGCCTGGCCGAGCGCTGGCTCGGCCATCTGCGCCATCGCCACGTCGTGCTCGACGACGACGACGCTGCCGAGGCCGTCGCGCCGACGTTCAGCGGGGCAGGCTGGTCGGTGCAGCGCACGGTGTTCATGGCGCTGGGCGTGAGAGCCAACCGTCCCGCCCGGTCCGGCGTCGCGCGCGAGGTCGACCTGGCGACGCTGCGCGCGCTCGAGTTCCGGCTCGCCGAGGAAGATCCGCCACTGGGCGCCGGCCCTTGCGTCGCCGAGCGCCTCGTGCAGGCCATGGATGTCCTGCGCGCCGCCACCCGGGCTCGATGCTTCGCCGCGGGAGAGAACGGCGAGCTCGCGGCGGCGTGCACGCTTTTCCTCGACCGCGGGCCCGGCGGGACCGCACTGATCGACAACGTTGGCACGCTGCGCGCCCAGCGCCGGCGCGGTCTTGCCCGCGCGGTGGTCAGCGCCGCCATCGACCTCGCCCGCGCCGAGGGATGCGACCCGATCATCATCCCGGCCGATGTCGACGACTGGCCGCAGGAGCTCTACGCGAGCATGGGCTTCGTCCCGCTCGGGGTGCAGGTCTCGTTCACGCTGGCACGCGCGGAGTAACCAAGTCGCGCCCGCCCCGGGCGAGCTGCTGCTCGATCTCACGGCGGAACTCGTCGACGATCGCGGCATCGAACTGGATGCCGGCGTTGTCCTCGAGCTCCTCAAGCGCTGCCTCGACGCCCATCGCCCGACGATACACCCGGTCGGAGGTCATCGCGTCGAAGGCGTCGCAGACGGCGATGATCCGTGCGCCCAAGGGGATGTCGGGGCCGGAGAGCCCGTCCGGGTATCCGCACCCGTCGACGCGCTCGTGGCTCGAGTGGATCAGCTCAGCCGTGTTGGCCAAGGCGGGAGCCGCGGAGACTATGCGCCCGCCGATGATCGGGTGGCTGCGGATGAATTCCCATTCCTTCTCGTCCAAAGGACCTGGCTTGTTGAGGATCCCCGCAGGGATGGCCGTCTTGCCGATGTCATGCAGGCAGGCGGCCACGCGTATCCGTTCGACCTCGTGCTTGGGCTGACCGAGCGCCGCGGCAAGGGTCCCCGCGAGGCCCGCGACGCGGTCGACGTGATCGTCGAGCGAGGCGTTCTGTTCGGTGATCACCTGGAGCAGCGCGTCGGTGACCTGCCGGCTCGCGGAGGAGCGGCCCGCCTTATTGGCGTACATGCGCTCGTCGGCGAGGCGCAGCGCCTGGCTCTCGGTGGTCGCTTCGGAAGGTATCCAGGCGGCGCCCTGCGAGCAGCCGATGTGCCAGCCCTCGCCGCTGTCCTTGAGCGCCGCGATGGTGTCGTCGAGCACCTTCTCGGCGCGATCGGGGTCCGCACGCACGAGGACGCAGAACTCATCGCCTCCGGTCCGGTAGGCAGAGCCCGAGTGCGCTTCGCCGGCGGCGGCGAGACGGCCTCCGAGGCGGTGAAGGAGCGAGTCTCCTGCCTCGTGGCCGAACGTGTCGTTGTACTGCTTGAAGCCGTCGAGGTCGAACATGATGAGAAGCAGCTCCGGGGCTCCCGGTGGCTCGGCGATGGCGAGCGCGAAATCATCGGCCAGCGCCCGTCGGTTGCGCAGGTTGGTCAGCGCGTCGGTCCTGGCCTCCACGCCCTTCTCGTTCGCCAGGCGCTGGACGACCTCGCGCGCCGCGACCGAGCGGTAGTAGAAGAAGGCGAAGGCGACCAGGAGCAGGAGCATCGCGCCCGCCGCGCCGAGCTTGGCCTGGGTGCCGGCACGAGCTGAGCTGGCGGCGTCCGCCCGGCCGATCTTGGCGAGCACGGCCGACAGCGCGTATGCGGTGACCCGCAGCGATCCGACGAGCTTGGGAACCCGGACCCCGGCGCCAGCCAATCCTCCCGGCTGGATGGCGATCTGGTAGATGGTCTCCACGATCGGTTCGAGCTTGGCCAGATCCGCGCGACCCGCGACCAACAGGTTGGACGGGACCCCGATCTGGGAGCTGAGCTCAAAGCCCCGCGAGATCAACGCCTCGTCGGCGTAGACCCTCTCCAGGGTGCCTGTCTCCGAACCACCCGAAGCGGGATCGGCGTCGAACGGGGCGCTCTGGAGATCGGACACTGACAGGGTCAGCCCGGTGATCTGGAGTTGCGACTGCCGCCTCGCATCGGATCGCTCGACGAGCAGCCACACGGTGGCGATCGCCCCGATGGTCAAGATCAACACGACCACCGGGGCGAGAAGCTTCGAGCGGCGCATAGGGCATCATCGACCGTCGGCGAATCGGTGCCGAGGGGCATAACTACGGATGAGCGCAGGAACCTTGCGCGGACGGATGTTCAAGTACGCGCGCCCGGCCCGGCGCGCCCGCTCAGCGCTTCGCTGCCCGCACCGCCGTGCCGTAGGCGCAGATCTCCGTCCACGTCGAACCGAGCTCTGAGGTGTCGAAGCGGAAGGCGATGACCGCGTTCGCGCCCTTGCCCTCGGCCTCCTGGACCAGCCGTTCGGTGGCGTGCTGGCGTCCCTCGGCGAGCATCTTCGTCATGCCCTTGAGCTCGCCGCCCACGAGTGACTTAAACCCCGCCCCGATCTGGGAGCCGAGGTTACGTGAGCGGACCGTGAGCCCGAAGACCTCGCCGAAGACCTCCTGGATGTCGTAGCCCGGCAGGTCGTTCATCGTCGAGATGATCACGCGGCAAAGCTACCACCACGGCGCTCGGGGACAAGCGCTCCTGACCGGCTCACTGCTTGCGCAGGGTCGCCACGGTGACGTGAGGCCAGCGCAGGCCGTTGAAGTCGAGCTGCACGAGCTGGGAGTACTGGAGCTGAAGGATGTCGGGCTGGCCGCCCGCTCCGGGCAGCGTCTCGATCCAGAAGGTGGCGTCGACCTCCACCGCGTTGGCGTTGCCACCGGGAGGGTTCGGCGCCGCCGCAAGGAACGCGGTGTTCGCCGTGCCGCCGCCCTTGATCGGGCTGTGTGTGGTCGAGATCTTGATGAAGGTGCGACTCTTCATCGGCTTGCCGTGGATCGCCTCCTGGAGGACGCTGTTCGGGTTCTTGACCATGGCCTGCGTGACGCCCGAGGAGGCGTGGCGGAAGGCGGTGTGTATCCCCAGGTTGAGCTCAGGGAACTCCTGCTCGCCCGAGGCGAAGTCCGAATTGGCCGGTGGCGGGGTGCCGATGGCGAAGGGAATGATGTTGTTGTCCGGAATGTTCGGCGGCCCTCCCTCGAGGGACTGCGTCGTCCCCTGGGCAAGGATGACCGTGCCATGCGGGATGGAGGCCATGCGCACCACCGTGGTCGGCTCGCTCGGATCCGTCGTCGCCGGCACGTGGGCCCAGATCCCCGGCTCGATGTGCAATCCCGCCCCGCTGTCGGTCTCGGATATCTGCTGCATGTAGGTGAGGCCGAAGAGGCTGATATCGGGCATGACCAGGCCGCGGTTGGGAATGGCGCCGTTGATCTTGGTGAAGACGAGCGTCTCGGTTGTGAGATTGAGCTCGAGGAACCGATCCTGCGGGTTATCGGGGTGGTGCGGCCGCCAGATCGTGTTGAAGCCGTGCCCCGTCCAGGTGCCCGGGAGGTCCGCGAGCGGACCGAGCGGGTCGGGGGGGTTGGGCACATCGGAAGTGACCTCCTCGATCGCGGGCAACCCCTCGAACACGAAGTCCGGATCGGTCTGCACAACTGGTCCCATGGTTCTCCCCCTCGACAAGCTTGACGGTAGGTGATTAGCCTAACGCGCAGAACGCCGGACGAGCGTGATTTTTCTCGCACGCGCACGGGCACGCGCACGCGCGATCAGCCGCGCTTCACCGCGTTCCAGATCTCCTCGCAGGGCCAGCGTTGAGCCCACTCGAGGGTGATGTAGGGAGAACGGGTGGTCGAGCCCTCGGGGGGACGCACCTCGAGGAGCTCCTCGAGCGCGAAGCCCGAGCGCCCGAGGAGGGCGACCATCTCCCCGTGGGGGAGGTGGAACTCGACCGCATCGTCGTCTGCCCATTCGAAGCGGTGCATCCCGAAATAGGGCCGCAAGAGCCGTTCGCCGGCCGCGCCGTTCTCCTCGTCGGGCATGGTGAGCATGGCGAGCACGCCGTTGACGAGGAAGATGAGCCGCCCGCCGGGGCGCAGCAGTCGCGCTGCCTCGGGGATCCAGCGGTAGGGATCGCACCAGATACTCGCGCCGTACTCGGAGATCGCCAGGTCAAAGCCCCCGTCGGGTAGCGGGACCTCCTCGGCATTGGCGTGCATGAGCGGGAAGGCGACCCCGAACTCACGCTGGAGCGCGCGCGCCGTGCGCAGCTGAGCTTCGGAGTTATCGATCCCCACGGGTCGCGCCCCCCGCCGCGCGAGCCACGCCGAGACATAGCCGGTTCCGCACCCGAGCTCGATGACATCGAGACCGGCGAGCTCGTCGGGAAGGACGTGGAGCTGGGACTCGGGCACGCTCCACTCACCCCACGAGGGCTCCTCGCGCGCCCAGCTCCGCCGGCCGGTCTCCTCGTACTCCGGCGCCCATCCATCCCAGCTCTCCCGATTGCGGCTGACGTAGTCGCGCGGCTCGCCCACGGTGACGAAGTCTCCCGCACAGCGCGGCGGGATCCGGACGGTGGTCCCGCCGGCTCAGCCGCCCCGTCGGGTAGCCTCGCACGAGGACAATGAGCGACCTCGAATCTGCCCCCTCCGCGCCAGCCGATTCCCCCCGTAGTTCGGCGCCAGCCGAACTACCCGGGGAATCGGCGCCAGCCGATTCCCCCTCCACCCTCCCCGGCCCGTACCCCGTGGGTCAGTACGCGGCACGACTCAAGCAGCGCCTGCTCGAGTTCGCCCGCGTCCAGCTCGTCGGAGAGCTATGGGGGTTCCGGGCGAGCCGCGCCCGGGTCTACTTCGAGCTTCGCGACGCCCGCGGTGCGGTGCCGTGCTCGATGTGGCGCAATGAGTTCGAAGCCCTCGGGTTGACGCTCGTCGACGGCGTCAAGGTGATCGTCGGCGGCGGCTGCGACTACTACCCCGGCAGCTCGGTGTCCTCGCCCTCATTCTCCTTCTCCGTGCTCGAGCTGCGCATCGCCGGCGAGGGCGATCTCCTGGCGGCCCTCCAGCGCCTGCGCCGGCAGTTCGACGCCGAGGGCCTGTTCGAGCCTCAGAAGCGCCTGCCGCGACCGCTCGTCCCGCGCACCATCGGCGTCGTCACCGGCGAGCAGGGCAAAGCGCGCGACGACGTGCTCGCGGGGCTGAAGCGACGCGGTTGGGCGGGCCGGGTGGTGTGGGCCTTCGTTCCCGTGCAGGACCGCCACGCCGCGCCCCGGATCGCCGCGGCGCTGCGCGAGCTCGCCGCGCTCGACGAGGTCGAGGTGGTGATCGTCGCACGCGGCGGCGGCTCGCTGGCGGACCTGCTCGCCTTCTGCGACGAGACGCTGTGCCGGACCGTCGCGCTGCTCTGCACTCCGGTCATCGCCTCGGTCGGGCATCACACCGACCGCACCCTGATCGACGATGTCGCCGCCGTCTCCTGCTCCACGCCGACCCACGCCGCCGAGGCGGCGG
>DATCEM010000162.1:0-2174 GCA_036510175.1 Solirubrobacteraceae bacterium
CGCGACGACATCTGCGAGCGTGGGTGGGCGCTCCGGCCGGGCGTGCTGCCATACGCTGAGCGCGGTCTGCACGTAGCGCTCCGCGGCCCGCTGATAGTGCGGCTCGGTCCAGCGCTCGGCGGAGATGAGCCTGTCCTTGAGCTCCGAGGGGTTTCCGTGGGCGAGCGGATTCCAATGACCGGGACCGTCCAGGGTCCAGAGGCGGAACGGTCGTCCCGCGCGCTGCGCTGCCGCCGCGACCGTGCGGGCGAGATCCTGTGATCCCTTCATATCGATGACCACGGCCCCACGGCCGCGCTCGATGTGATCGCTGACGATGGTCAGCAGCGTGTTCGACTTGCCGGCGCCGCTCGCGCCGAGGATCAGGGTGTGCGCCGCGAGCTGGCGATCGGTGAGGTGGTAAGGCCGCCCGCGCTCCGTCGTCCCGAGCAGCGTCGCCGTCCGGGGGGCCGGCGCCGGCCCCGGTCGGCCGGCGCGCCGGCGCACGCGATGGAAGATCGCCGTCCCGATCCCGGCCGCGGCCAGCGCCGCCAGCGCGACCACCGTTGGCGAGAGCACGAGGACGACGAACGCGGCCATCACCAGGTACGGCGGCCAGCGCCCACGCCGTGTCCGGGGGGTCATCGGGTCAATGCCTCCTGTCCGTCCCGCCTCGGCGCCGGCGGGTTCGTGGCGGAGCTCGGCCCGATCGCCCGAGAGGGCCGCCCCCGCGTGGGAGTCGGCGCCCGCGGCGTCGGCGAGTCCCAGGCGACCGGCTGGATGTGAATGAGGTCAGAGATCCCGAGCCGGGCCGCCGCGCCCGTGACCTCGCGAGCGATCTGTGGCTTCTCGGTGAGGTAGAGGACCGCCGCGATGCTCGGCTCGGCGCCGTATCCGGCGAGGATGGTCTCCAGTCTCCGGCCGCCCTTGGCGGAGAGCTCGAGCTCGATCGCCACCCGCTCTCCTCGATTACCGACGAGCAGCAGATCGGGATAGTGGAGCCGGATCTGGCCACGGGGACCGACCCCGCCGAGGTATACGCCGAACGGGGAGCGGGCTTCCCCCTGGATGTCGATGTCGAGCCCGACCTCGCCGCGCTCGGCGCCGGCCCGCTCGGCGGCCGCCGCGACCGCGTCACGCGAGCGCATCTCGCGCTCGGAGACCATGCGCTCGACGTGACCGAACGCTCCGCGCGCGGCCGCCAGCCAGGCCCACGCGACCCCGATGTCGTGCCGGTAGCAGCGCAGATCGATGCGCGGCACCGGCAGGTCACTGCCGATCAGAGCCAACCCGGGGCGGGTGATCTGGTACCAGCCCGGCTGCCCATGGAGGATGCGGGAGTACTTGAGCAGCCCCCAGGTCTCGAGCCCGCCGAGTCGGTGGTAGGCGACGGGCTTGCTCACCCCGAGCAGCGTCTGCACCTGGCCGGCGAGAACGATCCGGTGCTCGGCCGCGAACGCGAGGATCTCGCGGTCGCGGTCGGTCACCAGCGTGGAGCGAGCCCGCTTCTGCACTCGCGGGCGCCGCGCCGGGCTTGGCGCTGGATCGGTCATGCTCCGCCAGAGCCCCCGGCGGGGAGCCGTTCACCCCCCCAGTGCGCCGTCAGGCGACGACGGCGATTCCGCCCGGCGTGAGCCCGAAGGTCGCCTCGGGTACCGCGCCGATGTAGTCGCCATCGACCTGCAGCGGCAGCGGCCGCTCGTCGAGCGAGCGCACGCGCAACCCGCTCACGCCGCCGAAGGCGTGAACGCGACGATGTCGCGCGACCCGGGCGCGCGGCGCCAAGGCCCGCCAGACTATCGACGGAACGTCGATCGCGCTCGCCCGCTTGAGCACGACGCCAGAAAGGTCGCCGCTGGTCAGGTCGGCGCCGTCTGCGAGGTTCAGCGGACGATTGCCGAAGTAGGTGTACGGGGTGCCGTTCTGGACGATCGTCGTCACGCCGGTGACGGTCTCGGGGCCCATGATCGCCTCCATCCTCGGGGGGCGGAACAGGTAGCGGCGAGAGAACGAGCGGATGCTCACCGCGGTGTACCACCACTCGCCGTACCGGGCCTTGAGCCGGGGACTCGCGTCCACCCGCTCGACGACGCTCGCGTCGAGGCCGACCCCGGCGGAGAAGAGGAAGTGGCGATCGTTGACGCGCGCAAGATCGACCCGCCGGGGGCGCCAGTCGTCAGCGAGGCGCAGGAGAT
>DATCEM010000163.1:0-6235 GCA_036510175.1 Solirubrobacteraceae bacterium
GGATGCTTCGTCCGGGGCCGGCGTCAATGGCAGAAGGATCGCGGAGCGCACCGGACTGCTCGCCACGAACGGAGGAGGACTGCGCATTGAACTGCTCGCCACGATCAAGGCGCAGGCTGTCGAGGCGTGCGACCGGACCCGGGCTGGCCGCGCGGGCGCTATTGCCGCCGCTGCGCGAGTCTCCGCGTAGGCCGCGCAGAGCACTGCACCGCGATCGAAGCGGCACTCTTGTTCAGGTCGCCTCAATGCGTCCAGCGGCCGTCTCGTAGGAGTGGATGCGTCGTTCCGTGCCGGTCGATTCCGTCGGTGTTGATGTGTGGCGATCCGATCATGAGGTCGAGGTGGTGGCTGCTCTGGTTCGCGCCGTCGGGGTTGGTTGGCGGCATTAGTTCGGGGAAGCCGTATCCGAGCGCGATGTGGCTGGCGGCGTTTTCGTCGAGCAACGTCACTCCGAATGTCCGCTCCAGGGTCGCGAGGCGGCTGGTCGTGTCGACGAGCGCGAGTTCGCCGAGGCGCGCCGCGCCTCGGTCCCGGGCGGCAAACTCGCGCAACCCGTCCGCTTCGGCGGGTCCGTCGATCCTGACGAGCTGATCCTGCTCGAAGACCAACAGGACGTCGTTGATCTGTCTGCCGCCGATGAGCGCCGGGCGGGTCAGGCGAACGTGTCCGTCGACGCGCGCAGGATCGGGGGACGTGTACACCACCTCGGTCGGGAGGTTCGGGACGAACGTGACCCCGGCCGGGGTTATCAGCTCCGGCCGTTCCCACCGAGCCCCCGCGAGCAGACCGACCGTCAGATCAGTCCCTGGACCGAAGAACCTGACCACATCAAGATCGAGCTCCGTCAGCCAATCGGCCCGAAGCCGTAACTCGTCGAGGCGATCACGCCAAGCGAGGACCGGATCGGGGTGATCGAGGCGACAGGCATACGCTAGGTCGGCCCACAGCGCATCCAGCGCCTGGCCGGCGGGAAGCTCCGGGCGCAGCCGGTTCGCCCACCCGCTTGTGGCCGCGGGAACCACGGTCCAGTTCACGAGCAGCTCGATCGCGTGCCATTCGGCGCTCGGGCCGGTACTCGCCCGCGCGACAAGCGCGGGATCAAGATCGTCAAACAGGCCCGGCTCGGTCGGCCCGGTCACCTTGATGCTCGCGCCCGACAGCTCAGCCAGCTCCCTGACCCGCTCAACCTCCCACCCAGGCACATACCCCAACGAGGCCTTCGGGCCCGAGATGATCCGAGCTCGCTGCACATACGGATCGATCACGCGAACGTCCACGAATTGCGCGCCCCGACGATACGCCTCCTCGGCTACTGCGCGAACCGTCTCGAGATGCCCAATCTCGCCTGAGACCCGAACGACCTGACCGGCCTGCACATTCGCGCCCACCCCCACGGCAAGCTCAGCAAGGCGCCGAACGACATCCACCCGCCCATCCTCCCACCACAGCTAACGCACCGCGCACCGTGCGAGCCCCGTGGCGATCAAAGGGGCAGCCCGCATCAGTCAGGTTGAGCTTGCCGGACCTGTAGGCCTTGAGCGTGTACTTCGCCGTCAAAGCGTGCAGTCCGCGTTCCTGCTCCAGCGCTTCGAGCACGGTGGACGCCTCTCCTGGCGCCCAGCCAAGGCTGTGTGAGGCCGCCAGTAGCCGCACATTAACGTCCGCGTGCTGCATCAGGTGGCGATCCCATCACGCCCCGCCCGCTCAGCACGCAGGAGCCTGTAGAGGCTGCGGTTCTCTTCAAACGCCGTGTTAGCCGCGCTGGCCTCGGACTGAAGCGTTCCCCATCTCTCCGCAGCCTCTAAATATGCGTCGAGAAGCTCGGGCACAGACGATTTGACCCGGTCGACTGCGACCAAGGTCTCACCATCAGCAAGCCGGCGCAACTCACACCGCACGAGGCTGCCCGGCGCAAACTGCCAGTCTTCACCGTCGGGCGCCCGATCTGGAAGCTGGAAGGTGCCGTCGTCCTGCACTCTCGCTTGAACGGGTCGCCAGACGTCTACGCCTTCACCAACCAGCGCGACGTAGATCGTCTGTGTAGCGATTGACCCGCCTTCCTCCAGGAACCTCGCGTAGACCTCTGAAAGCGCATCCACGTACGCCAGGTACTCCTCCTCGCGTTCTCGAACGCTCAGGTTGCCCGCACGTCGACGCAACGCCTGGAGCTGGTCGAGAACATCGATCTGGGCGGGCTCAAACAGCCCTCGTTCGGCGTATGGGATTACTGACTCGGCGACCCACGTGTCCGCAAGCGCAAGGTCGGCGTGAAGCTCGCCCAGAACATCATCCGAGCCTCCGTCGGGGAAGGGTCGACGCCTCCAGTCGGCATACACATCAGAGAATGTCGCCATCGCAGCAGAGTCTCGCAAAGGTCTAGGAGCAGGTCGCGCCCTGCCGCAGCTCGATGGATCAAACCGGCTGCGACCATGTCGCAATGGCGCTCCAACTTCGGATCGACTTTCGCCCGGTGGATGGCGCTTCTGCGCTACGTGAAGGCTGGCGCGGACTGGTGGACTTCGGGGAACGCTGGACAAAGGACGACGCGGACCTGTGGCCCCGGGGCTCGGGAGCGGTTCCGGTCGGCGAGCCTCTGGTGTATGGCTGTGAGCTACGTCAAACGGTCCCGGCGAGAGATGAGCTCGAAGAAGCCGTCCTGAATCTCTGGAGTCTCGACAAGCCGCGGCCTGTCATGCGGCAAGGCGTCTCGATTCGGCTCCTGGACGGGACGAACCTTCGTGCCACTGGCGAACTCCTGTAGCGCGCAGATCTTCGCGGAGAGGCCTGGCTCCCCTACGGGCCTGGAGGAGAACAGATCGTCGACCTCTCAACGGTCGCGTTCCAAGTGCCCCGCTCCGACACAGTTGGCGTCGACTCGTCCCATTTCCCCCGCCGCCCCTGCCGTCGCCTCACGTTGGACTGTTCGTTGGACTGTTTTGTCAGGCAGCAGGCGGTTTCGAGCGGTTCATAGCGGTCGACAGCCCCGGGCCCAAATCCGCCCAATCCCCAGTAAGCACGGGAAGTACCCGCAAAACATGAGGTGCCGGAGGAGGGACTCGAACCCCCGACACGCGGATTATGATTCCGCTGCTCTAACCGACTGAGCTACTCCGGCGGGGCTGCTAGGAGGCGCCGATCGGGCCGGCCAGCAGGTCGCCGAGGCTAGCACCGGCGCGGGGAAGCGCGGTGGGGCGGAGAACCGCTCATCTACGGACGGTCGATGTGGGTCTCGGCCGCCACGTCCTCGCCGCTGCGGCCGTGTGTGAGCGGCAGCGAATTGGGCACCATAAGAGCATGACTAGTTCAACGAGCAGGATTCCCAACGTGGCCCTCAATGATGGTGAAACCATTCCGCAGCTCGGTTTTGGGGTTTTTCAGGTTCCGCCGGAGGACACGGCGGAGGTGGCGACACGCGCCCTCCTGGCCGGCTACCGGCATATCGACACGGCCGCCGCCTACGGCAACGAGGCCGAAGTGGGCCAGGCGATCCACGCCGCCGGACTCGAGCGCGACGACGTGTTCATCACCACCAAGTGCGCCAACGACGACCACGGATACCAGCAGGCGACGCGCGCGCTCAAGGCAAGCCTCGATCGCCTTGAGATGGAGCACGTCGACCTCTATCTCATTCATTGGCCGGTGCCCGCACACGACAAGTACGTCGAGACCTGGAAGGCGTTCATCGACCTGAAGGCTCAGGGCCTCGCCCGCTCGATCGGCGTCTCGAACTTCCAGCCGGCGCACCTCGAGCGCGTGATCGCCGAGACCGGGGTCACCCCGGCGGTGAACCAGATCGAGCTCCACCCGCACTTCCAGCAGACCGGCCTGCGCCACGAGCACGCCGAGCTGGGCATCGTGACCGAGGCGTGGAGTCCGCTGGCCCAGGGTCAGGTCCTCGACGACCCGGTGATCAAGGAGATCGCCGAGTCCCACGAGAAGACTCCCGGGCAGGTCGTGCTCCGCTGGCATCTCCAGATCGGGAACGTCGTCTTTCCGAAATCGGTCACGCCCGAGCGGATCGTCGAGAACGTCGAAGTGTTCGACTTCATCCTCACCGCAGCGGAGATCGCATCGATCGATGCGCTCGACGCGGGCGAGCGCATCGGACCCGACCCGGATACGTTCATCAGGCCCTGAGCGGCGCGAGCGCGGTGGCGCCAGCCATTTACGATGGCGGCCTGCGCCGCGAAGTGACCACCGACATAGCGATGCTCGAGCGGCTGGTCGCGCCCGCGGGTAAGGACGTGCTGGATATCGGGTGTGGCGGCGGGGCGCTCGTGCGCGCGCTCGCCGACCGCGGGGCCCGGGCGCGGGGGCTCGAGATCTCAGCCGAGCAGCTCGCGCCGGCGCTGGCGCGCGGTGGCGACCCCGACTCCGACGGGGATTCCTCGCGCTATCTCGTCGGCGTGGCACAAGCCCTGCCGCTCGATGACGCCTCCGTCGACGTCGCCGTCTTCATGCGCACGCTCCATCACGTTCCGCCTCCCGAGATCCTCGAGGCCCTGCGCGAGGCCCGCCGCGTGCTGCGTTCCGGCGGGTATGTCTATGTCGCCGAGCCCCTCGCCGAGGGCGATTTCTACGCCCTCACGAGTCTCGTCGAGGATGAGCTCGAGGTACGCCAGGCGGCCCAGCGGGCTCTCGATGAGGCCGCGCGCGCGGGGCTCGAGCGCGTCGCCACTATCGAGTACGACGTTCGCGTACGCATCGCCGATCTCGCCGCCCTGCGCGCCCGGACGGTGAGCGTCGATCCGAGGCGGGCCGAGGCGTTCGATGCCCACGTGGGGGAGATCGCCGAGGCGTTCGCCCGACTCGGGCAACCCGGCGAGCAGGCGGGAGCGCGCTGCTTCTTGACGTCGATGCGCGCGGACGTGCTGCGCGCCGCCGCGCCGAAGCCCCGCCCGGCCGATCCGGCATAGTTAGCAGGGTGAGCGTGTCCACCGAACTCCACGACATCGAGAGCCGCGCCGACTGCGAGCGGCTCGTGCGCGCCTTCTATAGCCGGGCGCTCGTCGACCCCATCATCGGGTGGATCTTCGTCGACGTCGCCAAGCTCGATGTCGAGGCGCACGTCCCGCAGATCGCCTCCTTCTGGGAGACCATCCTCCTCGGCGCGCGCTCCTACGCGGGCGGCGCCTTCGCCCCCCACGCCGCGATCCACATGCAGGCTCGGCTGCGGGCGGGGCACTTCGAGCGCTGGCTGTGGCTGTGGACGGGGACCGTCGACGAGCTCTTCGCCGGCGAGCGGGCCGAACTCGCCAAGAGTCACGCCCAGCGCGTCGCGCGCGCCTTCCACAGTCGGCTCGAAGACATGTCTGCTGCCCTCGACGCGCCCGCGGATCTCGGCGGCCTGACCGTAACCCAGCACGGCGCGGGTAAGCGTGGCTGACCTCGCTCCCGCCGTCGCGACCGTGGTGCGCCGCTGCCTCGAGGTGAGGCCGGGGGAGAACGTCCTCGTGATCACCGACGCCCGCCTTCGAGCCCTGGGCGAGGCGCTGCGCGACGAGGCCGCCGGCGCCGGTGGCGACGCCGTCCTCGCAGTGATGGACGAGCGCGCGACCGACGGGACCGAGCCGCCGCCCACGCTCGCCGCGGCGCTCGCGGCCTGCGACGTGTTCATCGCGCCGACCTCGCGCTCGCTCAGCCACACCACGGCACGCAAGCGGGCGAGCGAGGCGGGGGCCCGCGGCGCCACCATGCCCGGCGTGACCGAGGAGATGCTCGCGCGCGTGATGGCCGTCGACTTCGACACGATGGCCGCGCGCAGCCGCGCCGTCGCCGCGGTTCTCTCCGAGGGCACGTCGGCGCACATCACCTGTCCGCGCGGGACCGACCTCGTGCTCGATCTGAGCGGGCGCGACGGCGTCGCCGACGACGGCGACCTCACCGCGCCTGGCGCGTTCGGAAACCTCCCGGCCGGCGAGGGCTTCATCTCGCCGATCGGCGGCGAGGGGACGGCGGTCGTCGCGAGCCTGGCGCCGCTCGGGCTGAGCGAGGAGCGGGCCACACTGACGCTGGGCGGTGGCCATCTCATCGGTGCGGAGGGCGGCCTCGGTCCCGAGTACCTCGCGCGCCTCACCGCCCACGGCGAGAAGGGCACGAATCTGGCCGAGCTCGGGGTCGGCACCAACGACGAGGCGATCCTCACCGGCAGTGTGCTCGAGGACGAGAAGATCCTCGGGACGGTGCACATTGCCTTCGGCGCCAGCGCGGGGATCGGAGGCAATGTCTCAGTGCC
>DATCEM010000164.1:0-4887 GCA_036510175.1 Solirubrobacteraceae bacterium
GGACTGCTCTACGACGTGCACGGGAACCTCCCCGCGCTCGAGGCCGTGCTCGCGGACGCCGCCTCGACGGGAGCCTCGAGCTGGGTCCTCGGCGGCGACTACGCCCTCTTCGGTCCCTGGCCCGCCGAGACCGTGGCCGCGCTGCGCTCGCTCACGGACGCGACATGGATCCGCGGTAACGGCGAGCGCTGGATCGGCCGCCCCGCGGATGCGCCGCAGGACGAGGTCGTCCAGGGAGCGATCTCGGCCTGTCGCGAGTCGCTCGGGACCGGGGTGGTCGGTGAGCTGGCCTCGTTGCCCGAACAGACGATCCTCGGCTCCACCCGCTTCTGCCACGCCTCGCCCGTCTCCGACGTGCGTTCCTTCCAACCGTCCGCCGCCGAGGACGAAACCGAGCTCCTCGCCGGCGTCGGCGAGTCACGGCTCGTCTTCGGCCACACCCACCTCCCCTTCCGTCGCCAAGGCGCGACCGGGGTCGAGCTCATCAACCCGGGCAGCGTCGGAATGCCCTTCGACGGTGATCCGCGAGCCGCATACGCGATCATCACCGGTGATGGCCACGTCGAGCACCGCCGCGTCCCCTACGACCACGAAGCCAGCGCCGCCGCCGTGCGCGAGCGCTTCGGCGAGGCCACGTGGACGGAGACGATCGCCGCCCGGATCGCCGGCGCGGGCCTGTAGAGAGGTTTCGTGGGAGGCGGAAGCGCCGATATTGAGTCTTGCAGTGCCGACGCGCGCTAATACGGCTGCCACCGGGACGTTTCTCGGATGAGCTCGCCTGACCCCCCAGACCCGGCTCAGCCCGCCTCGGTGCGCCTGACCCTGCCGGCGAGACCCGAGAATGTCGCGCTGGCCAGGCAGGTGCTTGCCGGGCTCGCCGAGCCCATGCAGATCAGCGAGGAGCTCCTGGGGGATATCAACATCGCCGTCACCGAGGCGTGCAACAACGTCGTCCTCCACGCCTATCCGGAGGCGACCGGCGCGGCCGAGGTCACGATCACCTTGGTTCCCGATCAGCTCCTGATCAGCATCCGCGACTACGGCGCGGGCATGAAGCCATTCCCCGCCGACTCCGGCGTCCCCACCGGGCTCGGCTTCGGGTTCGCCATGATGTCCTCGCTCTCGGACCAGTTCGGGATCAACAGCGGCGCCTCCGGGACCGAGGTCCGGATGCGCTTCGCCCTGAGCGGAGAGCCGCCACCAGAAGGCGAGGACCTGTTCGACAGGGTCGGGCTGATCGAGGCCGGGCCGGTGCCGGTGGGCGACATCGTCCTCGCGCTCACGCCCGGGGCGCCCGCGGGCGCGGTGCTCGGCCGCTTCGTCTCGCTGCTCGCGGCGCGCGCCAGCCTTTCCATCGACCGTATGTCGGATCTCCAGATGGTCAGCGACGCGCTGGCCCTGCACGCGCCCCGACGCGCGGTCGACGGCTGCTTCCACGTCAGCGCGGCCGATGATGAGTCCGGGTTCGACCTGCGCGTGGGTCCGCTTGAGCCGGGCGGTAGCGAGGCGATCGTCGCCGATGCCACGCTGGCCGGCGTCGGCTCGCTGCTGCACCTGCTCAGCGACGATGTCGTCAGCGAGCCCGTGGGCGGTGGTTCCCCCGGGGCGGAGATCCTGCGCCTGCGGCTCATGCGCGCCCCGCGCGGTCCGTGACCGCCAACGCCCCGACTGAGACCCTGCGTCATCCTGTCGGGGCGATGTCGTCCCGCGCCGCCCGCTGGCATGCCGCCAACACCTTCAGCCACCGGGCCTTTCCCGCCGCCAGGCTCGCCGCCGAGCGCAAGGACACCGTGTCGATCTGCCTACCGGCCCGCGACGAGGAACGGACGATCGGCCCGATCCTCGAGCAGCTCGTGCCGCTGCTCGAGCTCGGCGCGATCGACCAGATCGCCGTTGTCGATCGCTCGACCGACGCCACCGCACGGATCGCGCGCAAGCTCGGCGTCGAGGTGTACGACCAAGAGGATCTGGCACCCGAGCTCGGGCCAGTACTCGGCAAGGGGGACGCCATGTGGCGCGCGCTCCACGTCCTGCGGGGGGACGTCGTGTGCTTCCTCGACGCCGACTCCGAGCATTTCGGTGCCCATTTCGCATGCGGGCTGCTCGGACCCCTGCTCTGCGGAGCGGGAATCTCGTTCGTCAAGGGGTTCTACCGCCGCCCGTTCAGGGTCGGCGATGTCGTCCTCCCCGACGGGGGCGGCCGCGTAACCGAGCTCACGGCACGCCCGCTGCTGAACCTCTTCTACCCCGAGCTCGCGGCGATCCGCCAGCCGCTGGCGGGGGAGATCGCGGCACGGCGCGAGCTCCTCGAACGACTCCCCTTCGTCACCGGCTACGGCGTCGACGTGGCGCTGCTCCTCGACGCCTACCGGTCGGCCGGGCTCGAGGCGCTCGCCCAGGTCGACCTCGACGTGCGCCAGAACGCGCACCAGTCGTTGCGCGATCTCGGACCGATGGCCTCCGCGGTCCTCCAGGCCGTGGCCTGCAGGCTCGAGCGAGAGGGTCGGCTCCGGGGCCCGCTCCCCTGCGCCTTTTTCCTTCCCGGCGACGACGAGCTCCTTCCCCTCAGCGAGCCGCCGGTGGAGCGCCCGCCGATCGGCGGTCTGCGGGCGGTCGCCTGAAGCGGTTCAGGCGTGCAGCGGGATCGACTGGGCGAAGTGGAAGGCGTCATCGGGGTCGTACTTGCGCTTGACCGAGGACAGGCGGCGGAGGTTGGACCCGTAGTAGGCGCGCTGCCAGTCGGCGAGCCGGGGGTCGATGTAGTTCTGGTAGGCCCCGCCGGTGGTGTACGGCGCGAGGGCCTTGCCCGCGGAAGCGAGCCAGCCCTCGCCCGCAGCGAAAGCGGGGCCCGAGGGAGCGCTCCCCCACGTCACGGTCGCCTGGATCGCGCAGATCGCGCTCCGGTGAACGAAGGCCGTCGCGTCCGCGCGCACCCGGTTGACGGCGCCGCCGTAGGCGTCGAAGGCCAGTCCACCACCGAGCCCCGGATGCTCGGCGTGGAGGTGCGCGACCGCGTTCGCCGCTGCGGCGAGACCCGCGCTGGGAAGCGGTTTGCCCACGTAGTCCGACTTCGCCGCGTAGGCCGAGCGCTGAAGGGTCCCCGCGCGGTTCTGACTCGGGAGATGGCACTCGGCGACGCTCCCCGAGTCGCAGCCGGCCTCGACGAGCATCACGTGGAGATAGGGATCGGGATCGCCCACGAAGGTCGATGACGGCGTCGAGCCGACGGTCGACACGAGCCGGTTCACGAGCGAGGTGAGGGCGCTCTTGCCGCCGACGAACACGCCCGAGCTGCGAACGACGAGGCCGCTGCTCCCGGCCGAGAGGAGCTGGAAATTCGACCACAGCTCGTCGGGCGCCTGGTGTAACCAGCGGATCCATCCACCGAGCGCCTCGGTCGCGGCCGCCCACGGCCAGTCCACGGTGAACAGGGTGAGCTCGGGGATCGGGTGCGCGGTGAAGGTGAACGACGTGACCACCCCGAAGTTGCCGCCGCCGCCTCCCCTCGAGGCCCAGTACAGATCCGGCTGACTGCCCCCGTCGCAGGTGAGTAGCCGGCCGTCGGCGGTGACGATCTTCAGCGACCGGATCGCGTCGCAGGTCAGGCCGTACTTACGTGCGAGGACGCCGATCCCGCCACCGAGCGCGAGCCCCGAGATGCCCACCGTCGGGCACGAGCCGCCGGGGACGAGCACGCCGGCCCGGGACAGGCCGTCGTAGAGGTCGATCAGTCGCGTGCCGGCGCCCACGTGGGCGGTCGCCGGAGCTCCCTTCCTCGCCTTCGTGACCTTGACCGTGTGCATCCGCGTCACATCGATCACCAGACCCGATCCCGTCGAGTATCCGCCGTAGCTGTGGCCGCCGCCGCGGGGGATCGGACGGATGCCGTGGGCACGGGCGAAGTCGACGGTCCGCTGCACGTCAAGGGGCGAGGCGCAGTAGGCGATCGCCGCGGGCCGGGCGGTGTCGAAGCGCGGGTCGAAGAGCTTCTTGGATGCCGCGTAGGCGCGATCGGCCGGGAGCACGAGGCGACCGGAGAGCGAGCGGGACAGGGTCCGCCACGCCGCCGCGTTCGGGGGGGAGCTTCGGCGGACATCGAAGATCACCGTGTCCGTGTCCCCCGACCCCGCGACGCGGGGCGCGGCGCGGCTCGCGCGGGCGGTCGAGGAGCCTCCACAGCCCACCAGCGCCGGAACGCTCAGCGCCGCGACCACCCCGGCGCCTTCGCGGAGGAAGCGTCTGCGATCGACGGGCGCGCCGTCGCGAACTGTGGGTAGCTGCACGCTGATCCGTGTAGCGTATTGACGCGTGTCCCTGATCACCCGCCCCCACGACGGCTACCTCGGCGGATACCGCCGCCACTTCGCCGACCCCAGGCGCGAGCGCGGGTTCCTCAGTGCCGTTGGCTTCACGACCACATTCGCCGTCGTGCGAGGGATCACCCATTCGATCAGAGCGGGCATCGGGCCCTTCCACAACATGAGCACCGGCGGCCGCCACCTCCACCACTGCACCTTCGGGATCTTCGGGCTGCTGGGACTCGGCTACCTGTGGACCTACCAGATCGCTGTCGGAGTCCACCCGAGCAGCCGCGTGGCGTCGCGGGTCGCCGCCACCACCTACGGCGTCGCCGGCGCGCTCACGCTCGACGAGTTCGCGCTGTGGTTCGACCTCGAGGACGACTACTGGACGAAGGCGGGACGCAAGAGCATCGACGCCGTCACCATCTTCGGCGGCCTGCTGACCATGGGCGTCGCCGGCCGCGGGCTGCTGCGAGAGCTCGTTCGGGCGCCGGAGGCCGGTCTGCGCGAAGCGGAGCGGCACGAGCACCATCACGTGCCGCCGGCCGAGCCGGCGGCCCACCCGGCGGACTGAGCCGCCGGCGGG
>DATCEM010000165.1:0-2740 GCA_036510175.1 Solirubrobacteraceae bacterium
GGGGACGGCGCGGGGTGGGCGGGGACTCATTCCCGCGGCGGGACGCCGTCATGGGCGGCTCCTCGCGACGGCGCGGGCGCTCGTCCCCGAACCCGGTGGCGACCACGGTCACCCACACCTGGTCCTCGAGCTTCTCGTCGAGCATCGCGCCGAAGATGATGTTCGCGTCGGGGTGAGCCGCGGCCGCGACCGCCTTGGCCGACTCGTTCACCTCCCACAGCGAGAGATCGTGCCCGCCGGTGATCGAGAGGAGAATCGAGTGCGCGCCGTCCATGCTCGTCTCGAGCAGCGGCGAGGAAACGGCCTGCTCGGCGGCGTCGATGGCGCGGCGCTCGCCGGTGCCCAGTCCGATGCCCAGCAGCGCGTTGCCGGCGTCGGACATGATCGTGCGCACGTCGGCGAAGTCGAGGTTGATCAGCCCGGGCAGGGTGACCAGGTCCGAGATCCCCTGGACGCCCTGACGCAGGACGTCGTCGGCGACCCGGAACGCCTCGACCATCGAGGTATTGCGGTCGAGCACCGAGAGGAGCCGGTTATTGGGCACGACGATCAGCGTGTCGACCTCTTCGGCGAGCGCGGCGATCCCCGCTTCGGCCTGCTCGCGGCGTCGCGTGCCCTCGAACTGGAAGGGCCGCGTGACGATCCCCACGGTCAGCGCTCCGAGCTCGCGTGAGATGTGCGCGACGACGGGCGCCGCTCCGGTGCCCGTCCCGCCGCCGGCCCCGGCGGCGATGAAGACCATGTCAGATCCCCTGAGCAGCGCCTTGATGCGGTCGTGCTCCTCGACGGCGGCCCGGCGGCCGAGATCGGGGTCCGAGCCCGACCCGAGGCCCCGTGTGACCCCGTCGCCGATGTGCAGGGTCTCGTGGGCCGCCGAGAGCTGCAGCGACTGAAGATCGGTGTTGATGGCCAGGAACTCAACGCCCTCGATCTCCGCCTCGACCATCCGATTGACCGCGTTGACGCCGGCGCCGCCGACGCCGACCACTCGGAGCACGGGCGAGCCGACGGTCCGTTGCACGGGGAACGCCTCGCCGGCACGCTCCGGACGGGCGTACACGTCGGGCGGCGGCTCCACGACCTCCGCCACCATGCGGTCGAGCAGGTTCATGGGAATGTCGGAGGAGAAGACCTGACGCAGCCGCTCCTGCGGGGAGGGCAGTCTCGGGGCATCGATCTCGTCGGCGGCCGACTCAGGGGACTGCGCCGCCACCTCGCGGCTCGGCTCAGGCTCACGCATCGTCGGCGCGGCCTCGCGCATGGGCGGCGCGGCCTCGCGCGGCGGGGGAACGACCTCGGGGGCGGGCGCCGCTGCCTCGCGGGGCGACGCTGCGGCCTCATCCGGCGGGCGCGCGGACGCCTCGGAGTCTGATTCCTGGTGACCCGGCTCAGTGTCCTCAGTCGTCTTACGGAACAGGGCTGCAAGTGGACCGTCCCGCATGCTCGCGCGCTTATTGGGTGCCATTTGAGAGAACCTCCTTCGCGAGCTGCCGATAGGAGTGGGCAGCCATCCCGTCGGGATCGTACTTGAGTACCGACATACCCTTGACGGGCGCCTCGGCGAACCTGACCGTCTTCCTGATCCGAGAGGCGAAGACCCGATCGCCGAAGTTCTCCTCGAGGAGCTCGATCGCCTCCTTCGCGTGGAGGGTCCGAGAGTCAACCATCGTCGGCAGGATCCCTTCGATGTCGACATTCGGGTTGAGGTTCTCGCGGATCATCGCAAGCGTGTTCTGGAGCTGAACGAGCCCGCGCATCGATAGATATTCGCACTGAACGGGGACGATTACCTTGTGTGCCGCCGTGAGCGCGTTGATCGTGAGCAGCCCGAGGCTCGGCGGCGTGTCGATGAAGACGAAGTCGTAGTCGCCGTCGACCTCGGCGAGCGCCTTCTGGAGCGAGCGCTCGCGACCGATCATCGTCGACATCGCGATCTCCGCGCCGGCGAGGTCGATCGACGCGCAGGCGACATCGATCTCCCGCTTGCGCACCACGTCGCGTATGGAGACTTTGTGCACGAGCACGTCGTACATCGATTTCTCGACCGAGTCGGGATCGATCCCCTGCGACATCGTCAGGTTGCCCTGCGGGTCCATGTCGCAGCAGAGGACCCGGTGGCCCTCCTCCGCGAACGCCACCGCCAGGTTGAGGGTGGTCGTGGTCTTCGCGACGCCGCCCTTCTGGTTGGCGAACGCGATCACCTTCGCCGTGCCGGTCACTGCGGGCTCCGATGCCTAGGGGAACGCATACGAGCCTCTATTCGCACGGGCCGCCGGAAATCCTCCGCGGCGGGCATTCCCCAATGCCACCTCGGCCCGTGCGCCATCCCACAGCGCGTGGGTAAAATGCTCCGCGCCGGCGGCCGCGACTCGCCGCCCGCCATCCCGCAGACGCTTCCGGGTGGCCTGAGGCGAGCTCAGGTCAGGATCACCCCCTCCACCGTGTCCGGCCTCCTCGACAAGCGCCTCATCTTCGTCACCGGCAAGGGCGGCGTCGGTAAATCGACGGTCGCCATCGCCCTCGGCCTGCTGGGTGCGCGCGCCGGCCGGCGGACGATCGTGGTCGAGCTCGCCGCGCAGGATCGCGTGCGCATGGCCCTGACCGGGGACCACGACGAGACCTTCGTCGAGCACGAGGTAGCGCCCGGCCTGTTCACGATCTCGATCGATCCCCAGCACGCGATGGACGAGTACCTGCGGGTCAAGGTCGGCCCCCTCGGCCACATGCTCGGATCGAGCAA
>DATCEM010000166.1:0-2732 GCA_036510175.1 Solirubrobacteraceae bacterium
TCCGCGATCCGGCGACTACACCACCACGGGCACAAGGCGAGCGGTTGGAGCCGGCTCTACGATCGCATCGCCGGATGGTTCAGCGACTGAAGCCGCGGCGTGAGCTACAAAGACTCCCAGGATGCGAAGGACGAGGAGCTACCTGGGAGCCGGCGTGCTGGGACTGACGACCGCGCTCGCCCTCGCGCCGGCACGCGCGTCGGCCGATGGTCCGGTGTGCAACGGGTGGGCCGTCGAGTACGCGCTCAACGGCCAGCTGAAGCTCGCCGACACGATGCTGGGCGCCGCCGACGGCGTCTATCCGATCGGACCGGGGAAGGCGGTCATCCACTTCGACGATCGCGCCGGACAGCCCGGCGGCCGCGCGAGGCTCACCTCGTACAGCATCCACGAGCACGTCAGCATCACCTCGAAGGCGCTCTTTCTCAGCGCCACGGTGGTCACCGACACGAACAGCCGCGCCGCCCCCGACGGGAGCGGCGTCATCGCCGAGGGCAACCTCGCCGATCACACGCTGACCTGGTCGGGACCCGTCAAGTCGTTCAAGACCGACGGGACGATGACCTGCGAGGGCTCGCTCTGCGGCAAGTTCGGCGCGCCGTCCCCGGGCTCCTCCGAGGTGCACATCGGACCGCGAAGCTTCCAGCCGCCGCCGTTCCAGTTCGGCGCCGACATGAAGACGTTCTCCATGGCGTTCGTCCAGACCGCGCACGCCGACTCGCCCAAGCAGACGACCTTCGAGGCGGTCGCCGGCCGCGAGATGAAGCGGACCTGCGTCCCCTGAGACGCGCGGCGCCGCGGGTCAGTCGGCGATGCTCTCGCCGGTGATGAGCCGCCAGGCCTCCCGGCGGAGCTCGTTGTGGCCAATCTTGTTCGGGTGGATGCAGTCGCTGTAATACCAGTTGGCGCTGCTGTTGAACCCGTGGCCCGCGAAGAGGCTGTGGATGTCGAAGAGGTAGTCGCCGGAGTGGGCGGTGATGGCCTGGGTGAGGATCTCGTTCCAGTCGGAGAAGACCATCTGATCCTGCGTCCCCGCCACCGTGTAGCGCGGGCAGGCGGCGCCGCCCTTGCTCCAGTCGCCCTGGCCGTCGGACGAGTCGTAGATGTTGGCCTCGAGGATGTAGAGCTTGCCCGCGCCGAGGCGGCCCGGCGCCGTCAGGGCGTCGAGATCGGCCTTCAGGTTGGCGGCGAACTTCATCTTCTCCGGGGCGTCGAGGCCGAGCACGGCGTCGCCCGCGTGGTCGTTGAGATCGTTGCCCCCGATGGTGATGGTGACCAGGATGTCGCCCGGGTACGACGATCCGAGGCCGGTGATCTGATCGCTCATCACGGGCGCCCCGGTGGTCGTCGTGTCGCCGTAGGCCGCGGTGATGGACCCGGCGACGGCGGCGTGCACGTACTGGATGCCCGGGAAGCGGGTCGACAGATCGTGTCCCTTCCAGGTCGGGTAATTCGTGTCGTCGTTCTGGTGGAGCAGATCGTAGAAGAACGGCGGCGCGCCGCCGCGGTCGGAGATCGAGTCACCGAGGACGATGTACGTCCCGAAGCTTGCGGTGGTGGCCACCGGCGGGGTGGTCGAGGTGCTGGCCGGGGCGTCGTCGCCGGCCTCGGGGGTGGTGGAGGTCTCCTCGACGCTGCCCGCGTCGGTCGAGGCCGGCGGCGCAGCGGAGGAGGGCGACGCGGTCGAACCTCCGCAGGCCACCGCGAGCACGAGGGGAGAGGAGAGAAGAGCGAGGCACGTGGGGAGGAGGAGGTTTCGCACGCCCTGCCTCTACGATCCGCGCGCCATCGAGTGGCGTCTCCCGGGCGTCCAAGGCGCGCGATTTCAGGCCGTCCCGGAGGAAAAGTGCAATGTCACCAGTGGCTACATCGGGGAGGTCACGCCGCGCGCAGGGCGCGGATCTCGCGCTGCCAGTAGCTCGCCGCGGCGAGGGCGCCGACGGCCGCGGTGACCCCGATCAGCCATGCGAGGTGGGGCAGGTGAAAGAGGGCGGCGGTGGCGGTCCCGAACTGCAGGGCGGTGGCCAGCTTGCCGGGCAGGTTCGCCGACGGGTGTTCGGCGCGGCGGCTGCGGGCGTCGTGGTTGAACGCCAGCCACGCGACGAGGGGCAGCTCGCCGATCTCGCGCGCGCTGAGGAGGACCACGTCGACCACCGAGAGGCAGCCGCCCACGAGGAGGCTCACCGCGACCGTCGTCACGAAGACCTTGTCCGTCACGGGATCGAGCGCCGTCCCCGTCGCCGTGACCTGCCCGAAGCGGCGCGCGTACCACCCGTCGAGCACGTCGGAGAGGCCCGCCGCGGTGAGGACCGCGAGCGCCGCGAGAGGTCTCCCGAGGACGAACGGAAACGCCGCCGCGAGCGGCACCCGCGACAGACTGAGCAAGCCGGGAACGCGGACGAGGTCGCGCGCGCGGTAGAGGCCCATCGCGCCCCGTTCTACTGCGGAAAGGGCTTACTGCACCACCTGGGCGCAGAACCCGTTGATGCACTGGAGCCCCGTGCCGGCGCAGCAGTCGGCCGACGTCGTGCACTTCTCGTCCGCGCCCGAGCAGCCCATCGGCGACCCGCAGGAGCCGGCGTTGCAGGCGCCGCCGCAGCAGTCGATCCCGCTCGTGCACGATTGCCCGGTGGCCTTGCACGGCGCCAGGGTGGCGAACGCGCGGATGTTGCCGCTCGCGAGCTCCTGACCCGGCAGATAGAAGGCGGGGTGGCTGGCGTCGAGGCCCGGTG
>DATCEM010000167.1:0-2670 GCA_036510175.1 Solirubrobacteraceae bacterium
GCGGTGGCCGCCGGGCGGGCGCCGTGGGCGATCGGGACCGATACGGGCGGCTCGATTCGCCAGCCGGCGGCGCTGTGCGGCATCGTCGGACTGAAGCCCACCTATGGCGCTTGCTCGCGCTACGGGATGATCGCCTTCGCCTCCTCGCTCGACCAGGCGGGCCCGCTCACCCGCGACGTGACCGATGCGGCGCTCCTGCTCAGACAGATGGTCGGACGCGACCGACGTGACTCGACCTCGCTCGAGTTTCCCGGCGAGATCGAGCTGCCCCGGGCGGAGGACCTCGCCGGTATCCGCCTCGGCGTCCCCGAGGAGCTGTCGGGCGACGGCATCGAGCCTGGGGTGCTCGAGAGCTTCAACGCGACCCTGAGGCTCGCCGAGGGTCTCGGGGCGAGCATCGAGACGTGCCGGCTTCCCCACGCACCCCACGCACTCGCTGCCTATTACCTGATTGCCCCGGCGGAGGCGTCCGCCAACCTCGCGCGCTTCGACGGCGTCCGTTACGGCCTGCGGGTCGACGCCGATGACCTGAACGAGATGTACAGCCGCACCCGCGCCGCGGGATTCGGCGCCGAGGTCAAGCGGCGGATCATGCTCGGTACCTACGCCCTGTCCAGCGGCTACTACGACGCCTACTACGGCACGGCACAGAAGGTCAGGACGCTGATAACCGAGGACTTCAGGGCGGCCTTTGCGAACTTCGACTTCGTCGTCACCCCGACGAGTCCGTGGACGGCCTTCGAGCTCGGATCTAAGACCGCCGATCCGTACGCGATGTACCTCAATGACTTCTGCACGGTGCCGATGCCGCTCGCGGGCATCCCGGCGATCTCGATTCCCAGTGGCCTCAGCGACGGCCTCCCCGTCGGGTTCCAGCTCGCCGGGCCGGCGTTCAGCGAGAGCCGCATGCTCGACACCGCGTACGCGCTCGAGCGCGCGATCGGATTCGACGGGAGCGGGCCAATGACCGGCGACGGAGGGCGGGCATCGCGATGACCGATTACGAGCCCGTGATTGGTCTCGAGATCCACGTCCAGCTTGCGACGAGGACGAAGATGTTCTGTGGCTGCCCGCTGTCGTTCGGGGACCCGCCCAACGTGCACACGTGCCCGGTGTGCCTCGGGCTCCCGGGGGCACTTCCCGTGCTCAACGAGCGGGCTATCCGTCACGGCATCCTCATTGGCTTAGCGCTCGAGAGCGAGATCGCCGAGCGGTCGCTGTTTCACCGCAAGAACTACTTCTATCCCGACCTGCCGAAGGGGTACCAGATCTCCCAGTACGACGTGCCCCTGTGCCTCGGCGGGCGCCTGGAGGGCGTGCGGATCCATCGCGTCCACCTCGAGGAGGACGCGGCGAAACTCGTGCATGTGGGGGAGAGCGGACGCATCCACGGATCCGATCGCAGCGTCGTCGACTTCAACCGGGGCGGCACTCCGCTGGCCGAGATCGTCACCGAGCCGGACTTCCGCTCCGCCGAGCAGGCGCACGAGTGGCTCAGCGTGCTGCGCACGACGCTCAAGCAGCTCGGCGTCTCGGACGCCAAGATGGAGGAGGGGTCGCTGCGCTGCGATGCCAACGTTTCCGTGCGCCCCGCCGGTTCGACCACCCTGGGCACCAAGACCGAGCTCAAGAACATGAACTCGTTCCGCTTCGTCGAGCGCGGCATTCGAGCTGAGATCGAGCGCCAGACAGAGCTCCTCGAGGCGGGCGGTAAGGTCGAACAGGAGACTCTGCATTTCGATCCCGGTAGCGGACAGCTGACGTCGCTTCGCTCCAAGGAGGAGGCGCACGACTACCGCTACTTCCCCGAACCCGACCTCGTGCCCCTCGTGGTCGACGCCGAGATGCGTGAGGTCGTGCGGGCAGAGCTGCCCGAGCTCCCGGCGGCGCGGGCGGCCCGGTTCGAGCATGAACTCGGGCTGAGTGTCGACCGAGCCCGAGAGCTGGCCTTCCGGGCCGAGCTCGGCGACTACTTCGAGCTCGTGCTCGCCGTGCCGATGGGACCGGCTGGCGCCGCTCGCAGCGAGCCGGTCGCGATCGCCAACTGGATCCCTCAGCTCGTCGAGCGGATCGGCTCCGATGCCGACCCGGCGCGATCCAAGGTCGGGCCCGCGGCGCTCGCCTCCTTGGTCGCGATGGTTGAGGCCAAGGAGGTTGGGCGTGAGGCCGCCCGAGATGTCCTCACCCGCCTCGTGGCCGAGGGCGGCGATCCGCGTGCGATCGTCGACGCCGAGGGTCTCGGGGCGATGCTCGCACAGGACGGTGGGGTGGCTGAGCTCATCGACCGTGCCATCGCCGCTAATCCCGCGGCCGCCGACCAGGTTCGCGCGGGGAACGTCAAGGCCATCGGCCCGCTGGTGGGCCAGGTGATGCGCGAGAGCAAGGGCCGCGCCGACGGCGGCGAGGTCGGGGAGCTGATCCGCGCGCAGCTACAGGAACAGAACGGCGCGGACAGCTAGCAGAACGGCGCGGACAGCTAGGCCGCGCCGGACCCTGACGACGCCACCCTGCGCACCGGCTCGTCGGCGAGCAGTGCCTCGGCCGACTCTAGGGTCGGTGCCGGCGCGCTGGGTTGCAGCCACCGGAGCTGTGGGCGCCAGTCAGGTCGAAGCTTGGTGTCGAGGAAGAGGACGCTCGGTCGTGTGGGTCGTGTGGTTCGTTGCGGGGTGG
>DATCEM010000168.1:0-5977 GCA_036510175.1 Solirubrobacteraceae bacterium
GCAGCCACGTCGCCGTGCTCGTGATAGCGGCGCAGGAGCTCCTGCTCGTCGGTCGCTCGGTCTCCATGCCCCGGGCCCTGCCCCGGCTCCGGCGCGGACCCGCTGCGGAATGATTGGTCGGACGTCCCCGGCACGGCGGTAAACACTGCGGTGCTCATTTTGAGCCTCCCGGTAGGGCGGCTTCCATCGTGCCTGCCCCTCGCGCGAGCGCAAGGTGGACAGTAACGGGCACGGCGCGCAAGTGCCAGCTTGCGATAGAACTACAGGATGGGCAAAGGTGGTCACAGCGGCCCGAGAAGAGCGGCCGCACCTGCGCTCCCCAACGCCGCCGCACCCACGCTCCCCAACGCCGCCGCACCCACGCCCCCCGGCGCCGCCGCACCCACGCCCCCCGGAACGCTGGTGAGCGCTACCCGGTTCGCCACGATGACCGGGGTCTCGCGGGAACGACTGCGTACCTGGGAGCGACGCTACGGCTTTCCTCGGCCGCGGCGCGTGGGGCGCGGACCGCGGCGCTATGCGCTCCTCGACGCCGCCAGGGTCGTGGCCGTGCGCCGCGCGGCGGAACAGGGCGTGCCTCTCACCGATGCGATCGCCGCATCGACGGTCACCGCGCCGACAGGCGTCTCGGCGCGCACGCTGCAGGCGATCCCCGAGCGCCTTCCGGCGCCGGTTCTCCTGCTCAGCGGGCCGGCGCCGGTGAGGATCGAGTATGTGAATCCGGCGCTCGCCGACCGCCTGGGTTTCCCGGCCCCGGGGACCAAGCTCGCGGCCGTCGCGCCGTGGCTGGCCGAGAGCGAGTGCGAATCGGCATTGCGCGACCTGTTCGCAGGCTCGACGGGGATGCGCGAATGCGTGCACCCCGCGTGGTCGGGCTTCTCGACCGAGACGGCCCGCTCACTCCTGTACGTGCTCCCGGTCGAGCCCGGGCGATCGCCGCTCGTGGCCATGGTCGAGCTCGATGCCCCCGACGAGCGCGATCTCCGGAGCGATGTCGCCGAGCTGAGAATCGATCGCGATCGGCTGCGGACGCTGGTGGACCGGCGCGACCGCTGGGTGATCGCGACCTCCGAGATCGCGGCTCTGTTCCAGCGCGAGACCGGGCCGGCACTGCTTCAGGAGACCGCCGAGACGATCGTTCGCCGCCTCCCACCGATCGACGCCGGCGTGGCCATCTACATGGGTGGCGAGCTCGCGCTGGGCAGCTCCACGCGCGGGCTCCTCGGCCCGTGCATGGTGACGGTCACCGCGCACGCCGACATCGCCGCTGTGCTGCGCAACGGCACGCCGGCGTGGCTCGAGTCATCGACGGCGGCGGCCTTCGGGGCGCCCCCCGACGTGCTCGTGCTCGCCGTGCCGGTCGCCGTCGTCGGCGAGACCCTGGGCGCGATCCTGCTCGTGATGGATGAGCCTCGCCCGATCGCCGGTGAAGTCGGACAGCTGCTCACCGTCCTCTCGGCCGCGATCGGCTTCGTGCTCCTGCGCGACCGGCTAGTCGAAGGCGCCCGTGATCAGGGCCGCTTCGGCGAGCCGGGCGGTAACTGAGGGGGCCCGCCAAGCGCACGGGCGCGCCCCGCGCCCCCGCGCCCGCCAAGCGCCCCCCGCGCCCGCCAAACGCCCGGGCGCCCCGCGCGCCCGCCCCGCTCAGTCCTAGGTGCTCGCCGCGATGATCGGTGAGCTTGTGGGGACCGGGCTTCCGCCCATTGGCTCGGCGGTGACGAGGACCTCGCGCACACCGTGCAGCGATCCGGGTACGGCTACGGTGCCGTCGCCGCGGGAGTCGACGCCGAACAGCGCGTCCGTCGGAATCTTCTTACCGGCCACCACCCTCCAGACCTCGTAGACGCGGCCTGCCGGAAGGCTCGGGAAGTGGCTGACGTTGAGCGTCCCGTGCTCACCCGTGACATCGAGCGTCGCGCTGACGTCGCTCGCCACCCCGGGCTGGAGGACGGACGCGCTGATCGTCCGCGTGCGTGGGGACGATGACCCAAGCACGCTCCCACCCACCACGAGTCCGCAGAGGATCCCGACGGCGAGGGTCCCCGCCACCGCGAAGCGTGGCCACAGGGCGAAGCGAGGGCTCTGCCAACGCCGCGTCCGCTGGGCGGGTCGGTCGGCCTCGGGGCCGGCGGCCTGGAGCAGCTCGGCCTCGGCGCGCACGGTGGCCCTAATCCGATCGCCGAGGTCCGTCGGCGCGGTCATCATGGGGACGGCGCCGCCGAGGGCGTCGGCCGCCGAGGCGAGCTGGTGGATGTCGCGCTGACATCGTGCGCAGCCAGCTAGGTGCAACTCGAAGGAGTGGGCCTCATCTTCGGGCAGCGCCCCGAGCAGGTAGGCACCGGCGGTATCGCCCTTGCCACAGTACAGCGGTCCCGACACGCTCATGTCCTCACCCCCGAGATCTCCATGCGCAGGCGTAGCTTCTCAAGCCCGAGTCGCATCCTACCTTTCACCGTGCCGACCGGGATCGCGAGCATCTCGGCGATCTCGGTGTGGGTGAAGCCCGCAAAGTAGGCGAGCTCGATCACGCGCCGCTGGTCTGAGGGCAGGTCGCCGAGCAGGGTCCGTATCGTGCCCGCCTCCTCGCGCCTGTCGACCTCTTCGTCGGTCCGGTCGGGCGCCATCAGGCGCTCGGCGAGCCCTTCGTCTCCCGCGCGGCGGGATTCGTGGCGCACGGCGCGACGGAGGGCATCGATGGCCCGGTTGTGCACGATCCCGAGGATCCAGTTGCGGACGCTGCCGCGACTCTGCTCGTAACGCGAACCGTTGCGCCAGAGCGCCAGGAACGCATCCTGCGCGACCTCCTCGGCTGCCGCCCGCGATCCGCTGATGCGATAGGCGAGCGAGAACGCCGCGTCGGCGTGACGCTCATAGATGAGATCGAAGGCATCGGCGTCGCCGCGAGAGAGCCGAACCATCAGCTCCTCGTCGGCGAGGCCGCGCAGGTGATGATCGCTGAGCACGTTGAGGCGTCCGATTCGGGACAAGCGCGACGGCATATGGGCTCAGTTTCCTCCTTTAGCCCCCAACGCGTCCCTTAGGCCATCTCGCCCGCGTGAACCGGGGCGCTCTCGTTGGCCGGCACGGCAGGCGCCTGCATCATCGTGGGGGCCGCGGGGATCTGTGCGGTCTCCTCGGAAGGGCCAGAGCCGCCGATCGAGTCCTTGAACTCCTTCAGGCCCTGGCCGAGCGCCTTGCCCGCTCCGGGGAGTCGCTTGGGACCGAGGACGATGAGCGCTACTACAAGCACCACAAGAAGGTGCGTTGGGCTGAGAATGCCTGAGGCCATGGGGGTTTCTCCGTTCGGGGCTAGCAGATTGTGTGCCCCTCTTACGCGCCTCCCGCCATGTTCGGATCACTGGTCGATTTGTTCCATGCACCGTTGATCCAGGGTGCTCGTCGCCCCGTAATGAACGAGCAACCCCGGCGCCGAGGCGGCGACCGGAACCATCGACGGACGCCCAAAACGCGGACGTCCAAGCGCTTGACCGGAGGTTCGCTAATGACAACTGATCTTAAAGAACAAGAGGACGACCTGGCCCCGCAGCCGCGGGGAATCGTCGAGGAGCTCGTCCGTGATGATGTGGGTCGGAAGAAGTTCCTGAAGGCCGTCGGCGGCGCCGGCGCGGCGAGCTTCGGCGCATTCGTGCTCGCGGCCTGTGGATCGAGCTCGTCGACCACCTCGACGAAGTCGAGCACGATCGCGAGCACCCCGGCGACCACGCCGGCGGCGGCAGCGTCGGTCCCCGCCTCGTTCGGCGCGGGCGATGTCGGAATCCTCAACTACGCGCTCACCCTCGAGTACCTCGAGCAGCAGTTCTACGCGAAGGTGGTGAAGGCGGGCCTGTTCAAGGGCGCCGTCGGATCGCTGGTCAAGGAGTTTGGAATGCAGGAGGGCGAGCATGTCGCGGCCCTTCACGCGACGGTTCTCAAGCTCGGTGGCACCCCCGCCGCCAAGCCCACGGGCAAGTTCCCGATCACGACCGCCGCGGCCGTTGCCAAGCTCGCCTACGTGGTCGAGAACCTCGGCGCGTCGGCCTACCTCGGCCAGGCGGCGAGCATCTCGAGCCCGGCCGTGCTCGCTGCCGCGCTGGCGATCCACACGGTGGAGGCACGCCACGCCGCGACGTTGGCGACGCTGGTTCCGGGTGGCCACGTGACCCCGACCGGGGCATTCGCCACGCCCGCCACTGCGGCGACCGTACTGGCCGCCGTCAAGCCCTTCATCGCCTAATTCTGAGATCCGAGAGGACATCCCGAACATGATTACCGAAAGACTTGCCAACCCCGAGCTCGCCGAGTTCGAAGTCGGTGGCCACACTCGCGCCAGCTTCCTCATGCGCGGCGCGCTGGCAGCCGGTGCCGTATACGGAACCACCGCGGTGGCGCCGTTCATCTCGAACGCGCTCGGTGCGACCACGGATGTCGACATCCTGAACTTCGCGCTCACGCTCGAGTACCTGGAGACCGACTTCTACCAAGTCAAGGCCAAGACGGTCGGGCTTACCGGACAGGCCAAGCACGACGCGGCCAACTTCGGGATGGAGGAGGCCGCCCATGTCGCCGCGCTGACGTCGGCGATCAAGAAGTCCGGTGGCACCCCGGTCCCGAAGCCGAAGTTCGTCTTCCCGGTCTCGAGCGCCGCGGAGTTCCTCGGCCTGGCGTACACGGTCGAGAACCTCGGCGTCAGCGCCTACAACGGCGCCGGGCCGCTGCTCAAGAGCAAGGACCTGCTCGCCGCGGCCGGGAGCATCGTCCAGATCGAGGCGCGCCACGCGGCCGCCATCGGTCTGCTGATCGGGAAGTCGCCGACGCCCTCGGGCGGCTTCGACTCGCCGAAGACCATGAAGCAGGTGCTGGCCGCCGCCAAGCCCCTGATCAAGTAGTCCCTAGCCGGCGAACGTCGCCCGGGGCGGGGCGGCGCTCGGCGGCCACCGCGCTCGCGCGCGCCAACCGGGCCGCGAGACTGTCGCGGACCCGGGGCCACTCGGGGGAGATCACGCTGAAGAAGGCGGAGTCCCTCACCCGGTCGCCGTAGGGCACCACCATGTGGTGGCGAAAGATCCCCTCGAACCTCGCGGGCAGCGCAGCAAGCGCGGCCCGCGAGCGTTCGTTCAGGGCGTCGGTCTTGAATTCGACCCGCAGGCAGTCGAGCTCCTCGAACGCGTGCCCGAGCATGAGCAGCTTGGCCTCGACGTTGGCCCCAGTGCCCCATGCCTCGCGAGCGAGCCAGGTGTGTCCGATCTCGAGACCGCGGTGCTCGGGCCGGAGCGACAGGTAGCGGCTCGACCCGATCGCGCGGCCGCTCGCTTTCTCGACGGTGGCGAACGCGCCCTCGTGCCCGGCCGCCGACCCGGCGAGGCTGCGCTCGAGCCACGCTTCGAGCTCCTCGCGGCTCGTGAGCGTGTAGAGCATCCAGCGGAAGATCTCGGGGTCTCTCGCGGCCTCGAGCAGGTCATCGGCGTGGCGGGCCTCGAGGGGCTCGAGCACCACGAGCTCGCCCTCGAGTCTGCGCGTGAGGTTCGGCCACACGGACGGATCGTCCTGTGTTGCGCTCAGCGGTTCACGTGTGACATGTCGGGATAGCGGTCTCCCGCCGCCGCGCCCGCCGGTGCCGCGTCGTCGATGCGCTCGAGGTCCTCCGCGCTGAGCTCGATCTCCGTCGCCTCGACGTTCTGCTCGAGGTAGGAGCGACGCTTGGTCCCCGGGATCGGGACGACATCCCCACCCTGATGCATCACCCAGGCGAGCGCGAGCTGGCCGGGGGTGCAGTCGTGCTCCTCGGCGATCTCCTTGAGGCGCGCGAGGAGCTCGAGGTTACGTTCGAGGTTCCCGCCCGCGAAGCGCGGATTGTGGCGGCGGAAGTCGCCGGGCTCGAGATCGTCGACGCTCTCGATGCGGCCGGTGAGAAAGCCTCGGCCGAGCGGGCTGTAGGCGACGAGCCCGATTCGCAGTTCGCGCACCGTGGGGAGGATCT
>DATCEM010000169.1:0-3154 GCA_036510175.1 Solirubrobacteraceae bacterium
GCCGTGAGCTCGTCGTAGCGCGCTTGGGCGATCGCCAGCTCACGGGCGCCGAGCGCGTGCGCGCGGAGAATCTCGGCGTCGAGCTCGGCGATGTGCTCCTGTGCCTCGGCGCCGAACTCGACGAGCCGCGCCCCCATCGCCGCGCGTGCCCCCGTCGCGGGATCGTGGTCCGGGAGCTCGTCGAGCGCCTCCGCGACCCGGGCGACGAAGGGATCCCACGCGACCTCGGCGCGGGCGCTCTCGACCCCACAGGCGGCGAGCGTCGCCAGCCGTGCTCCGTCCGCGAGCACCGCCTCGATCGCCGACGGTATTTCCTCCAAACGCTCGACGGCGAGCACACCGTCCTCCTCGCTCAGGTGCTGGCACAGCGGGTTGCCTTTGAGCACCACCGGGACGACTCCGAGCGCCCGGGCTTCGCGCGTGATCGTCGGCTCGCCTTCGAGGCCGCCGGGGTAGACGAGAACCCTCGCGGCGCCTAGTTGGGCCAGCATCTCGTCGTGGTCGACGACGCCGATCGCGTCGACGGTGCAGTCGAGCTCGGACATCAGCTCCCGCGCCCGCGGCGCCCACCGGTTGTTCTCGAGCCACGCGACGTCGACCGCCTTCTCGCCCGGCGGCTCGGGGAAGGGCATCGGCTGCCCCGAGCCGACCGTCGAGGCGCGGGCCCCCTCGGAGCGCGCGAGCTCGGTGATCACCGCCGAATCGGCCCAGATCGGGATTCCCATCGCCGCGATCGCCCGATAGCTCTCCGGGCGGTTGACCTCCTCGACCGTGACCTCGAGCGGCGATCGACGCTGCCACTCACTGAGGAAGGGCCAGCCGAACAGGCCGATCGGGGCCATGACCATGAGCACGAGCTGAGCCTCCGAGAGCCACGCGCGGAGATAGTGCATCGGGTCGTCGTGGCCCTCGGGAGTGACGACGACGTCCTCGCTCGTCGGCACGCGATCCTCGCCGGGCACCGTTACTGCGACACCGGCGGCGGCGGCGAGCTCGTCGACCAGCGGCCGGTCGAGCCATCCCCGCAGCTCCACCTCCTGGCCGGTCGCCGCCGCCGCGAAGGCGAGATGATGTAACAGTCGCTCGCCGCCCGAGATCCAGGGGCGCTCGACGAACTCCCCTTTCGGAAGCCGGCTGGGTGCTGGGGTCTCGGCCGGTGTGCAGACGACGAGGCGCTTGGAAGGCATGGCGCTAGGCGAGGTTACCCGTGGCGAGAGGATTACTCGGCGGGATTGACGCGATAGAGCAACACTCCCCCCACGTCGACCGATGTGACCCCGAGCCTGGCGATGATGCGCGGCCAGCCCTCGGTCTGGTCGGCCTTGACGATGATCGCCGATACGTGGCGCTGGGCGATGAACGCGCGGAGCGCGGCCACCGCTGCCTGCGAGGGAGGCGGGGCGTATGGGGGAGTGATCGCCTGCTGGACGAAGGGCTCCACCCCGTAGTCGGCGGGCAGGTAGAAATTCCCGCTCGCCATGCGGAAGTACATGTGAGCGCTCGCCTGCCAGAGCAGGGCCGGTCCGGCGGTTCCGTAGGGAATGGGCAGGACGATCTCGTTGCGGCTCAGGTAGTGCCGGTACAGGCTCGTGGTGAAGAACGCCGGTTCGTCGATCTGCGAGTCGAACAGGGCGGTATTGGGGATGAGGAAGGCCACCGCGACCGCCGCGAGGAGCCAGCGACGCAGACGCGAGGATCCGGGAGTGGCCAGCCACAGCGCCACGCACACGGCGCAGGCGAGGAACACGTAGACGCCGTTGCGCACCGGGAGGATCTCGTTGAGGACCGGTAGGTTCCCGACGAGCTTCCACGGCAGGGGGATGGTGGCGTGGCCGTCGATGTTCAGCCTCTCCCCGAGCGACCACACGACGACGACGGTGAGGATCGAGCAGAGGATCTTGGCCGTGCGCGTTCGCCATCGCTGCACGATGAAGGCGGCGACCATGATGATGACGGGGAGCCCCACATAGGTGCCGGTCTCGATGTATCCCGCCTGGAATCCATTGGAGACCGGTGTGAAGCGATGACCGCCGATGCGCTCAAGGACGGTGGGGACGGCGAAGGAGAGCAGGTCGGCGGGAAAGTTCAGACCTCGGTTGGCCGCGACGGCCGGCCCGGTCAGCGCGTAGTAGAGGAAGGGGGAGCAGACGATGGCCGTGACCGCGAACGCGCCGGCGAGGGGAGCGAGGAGCGCGAGGATCCGCCGGCGTTTATCCGGGGACGAGAAGACCCAGCCCGCGGCGAGGGCGACGACGCCCATCACGGTCAGGGTGAAGGTCATCTCCGTCCCGCACGAGAGCTGCGCGATGAGGACGAGGGCCATGAGCACGAGGTAGCGGCGGGCGGTGATGACACCGTCGAGGCGCTTCAGGGTGAGCAGCGCCGCGGCCGGCGCCGCGAAGGTGAAGACGAGCTGCATGTGGCCCTCGAGCTCACCCAGCCCGTAGGCGGAGAAGCCGAAGAGGAATCCGGCGAGGATCGACGCCGCGGGGGAGCGGGTGAGATAGAGGCAGAGCCGGTAGGCGAACCAGGCGCCGGTCACCGGCGCGATGATCATGAGCACGTTGTAGGAGACGACGGGACCGGCGAGGGCGGTCAGCGGGGCGGCGAGGAGCGCCGGCCCCGGCACCGAGGTATTCGCCGCGACGTTGATCGGCCCCGGCACCCAGATCAGGTGGGTGACGAAGGGGTTGAGCCCGTTGAGGATGGCGTGGGGCCACCAGACCATCGACCACATGAACTGCGTCGGGTCATCGCCCAGGCACGCGCAGGAGGTGCTGAGGTGAACGACGGCGTGGTACTGGTAGACCACCGCCACGGACATGTAGAGGAGCAACGCCGCCTCGGCGTGGTGGCGGCGCAGCAGCTCGCGCGCCCCGCCTAGCCGGCCCTCGCCCCACCTCGGGTTCGCGCCGCCGCGTGGTGTGGCCACGCTCTCCGTGCTCACCGGTTCCCCGTCCGCACGCGCCGGATCGTACTCACGCGGCGCGGAGCAGGGACCGCACGAGCACCCAGTACGCCCGTAGCGCGGAGCGCACGAACGGGTGCTGCGCGAGCGCTCCGAGGTAGATCGAGGAGAGCTCGTCGGTCATGGCGGCGGCGAACGTCGCGCTGTCGATCTCCCGCGTGCCCTGGATGGCGCGGCGCTCCCGTG
>DATCEM010000170.1:0-2432 GCA_036510175.1 Solirubrobacteraceae bacterium
CCGTGGAGGCGGGTCGCCACGCCGACCAGCCGGGGCTCATCGACGAGCGAGGATCGCTCACCTTCGGAGAGCTCGACGCCCGCTCGGACGCGCTCGCCTTCGGCCTGCGCGCGCGTGGCGTGGCCCAGGGGGAGACGATCGGCATCCTCTGCCGCAACCATCGCGGCTTCCTCGACATCACCTTCGCCGCGGCCAAGCTCGGCGCGCGCGCTCTCTATCTCAATACCGATTTCGCCGGTCCTCAGCTCGGGGATGTCTGCGCGCGTGAAGGGGTTTCGTTGCTCGTGCACGACGAGGAGTACGCCGAGCTCGTCGCGCCGATCGAGACGCGCCACCCCACGCTGCTCGCCTGGACCGACGGCCCCTCTAGCGGCGAGACGCTCGAAGCGCTGATCGCCGAGAACGCCGGCCGAGCGGTGCCGCTGCCTGACCGGCCACCGCAGGTCGTGCTGCTCACGAGTGGCACGACGGGGACTCCCAAGGGCGCCCCGCGCCACTCCGGCGCGACGCTCTCGCCGATGGGAGCGATCCTCTCCAAGGTGCCCTTCCGGGCGCGCGAGTCGACCTACGTGGCGGCGCCGATGTTCCACGCGCTCGGTTTCACCGAGATGATCGTCACGGTCAGCCTCGGTACCACCGTGGTGGTCCGGCGGCGGTTCGTGCCGGAGCTCGTGCTCAGCGACATCGCCGAGCATCGCTGCACGGCGCTCATCGTCGTGCCGGTCATGCTCCGCCGGATCGTCGACGAGCTCGAGTCAGCGCCGGGGCGCTTCGCTACGAGCTCGCTGCGCATAGTCCTCCTCTCGGGAGCCCAGCTCGAGGCCGAGCTCGCCCGCCGAGCGATGGCCGCGCTCGGCGACGTCATCTACAATTTCTACGGCTCGACCGAGGTCGCCTGGGCCACCTTCGCCACCCCGGAGGATCTTCGCGCGGCCCCGGGCACCGCCGGCCGGCCGCCCTTTGGCACGGTGGTGAAGCTCTTCGATCACGACGGCGCGCCCGTGCTCGGAGCGAACCACCCCGGCCGGATCTTCGTCGGCAACGGCTTCCAGTTCGAGGGCTACACCGGCGGCGGTCACAAGGACATGATCGACGGGCTCATGAGCACGGGTGACGTCGGGCACTTCGACGACGCCGGGCGACTCTTCATCGACGGGCGCGACGACGACATGATCGTCTCCGGCGGCGAGAACGTGTTCCCCGGCGAGGTCGAGGAGCTCCTGATCACCCAGGAGGCGATCGCCGAGGCTTCGGTCATCGGGGCCGAGGACCCCGATTGGGGATGGCGGCTGGTGGCCTTCGTTGCCCTGCGGCCCGGGCAAGAGCTCACCGAAGAGCAGGTCAAGGACTTCGTCAAGGCGAACCTCGCCCGCTATAAGGTCCCGCGCGAGGTTCACTTCCTCGCCGAGCTCCCGCGCAACCCCACCGGTAAGGTCCTCAAGCGCGAGCTCCGCGCCCGCCTCGCCGGCGTCGAAAGCTGAGTGACAGGCCCCCGGGGACTGTCAGAGTGTTTTCAGGGTCATCGCCTATCGTGGATGGGGCGCAGGCGCCCCTGGCGCCACCGCGCTAGCTTCACAAGAAAGGTGGACTGACCCATGGCATTCCTGCGCACCTCCTCGACTCCTCGGCTCCTCGCCGCCATCGCCGCCTGCGTGGCCGTCGCCGCCGGCGGCACCGCGATCGCCGTCGCCGCGACCTCGGGTGGTCCTGTGCCCAAGCAGGAGTCCCTGGCCAAGGCCGTCCACGGCGCGCTGAGCGGGCCGCAGGTCACGGGGATCACCGCCCGGATCAGCTTCACCAACCAGCTCATCTCCTCCTCGGATCTCGGGGAGGGCTCGAGCCCGCTCCTCACCGGCTCGAGCGGCCGCCTGTGGCTCTCGACCGACCACCAGCTGCTGCGGATCGAGCTCCAGGGCAGTAACGGCGACGCCCAGCTCGTCGTCAACGGTAAGAGTTTCTGGGTCTACGACCCGTCGTCGAACACCGTCTACGAGGGCCAGCTTCCGGCCGACATGACGAGTTCGACGAAGCCGTCGAGCGCTCCGGCGGACAAGCAGGACGCGCTTCCGTCGATCGCCAAGATCCAGACCGAGCTCGATCACCTGAGCAAGCACCTCGATCTCTCGGGCGCCACTCCCGGCGACGTCGCCGGCCAGCCGACCTACACGGTGCGCGTGTCGCCGCCACACAGCGGCGGGCTCCTCGGAGCGGCGGCCATCGCCTTTGACGCCGTACGCGGCGTGCCGCTGCAGTTCTCGGTCTACGCAACGGGTAACAGCTCCCCGGTGCTCCAGCTCAGCGCCACCGACATCAGCTACGGGCCGGTCGCGGCCTCCGACTTCTCGGTGTCCCCCCCGGCGGGAGCGAAGGTGGTCAAGATCAACGTTCCGAGTGGCTCGGCGACCAAGGCGAAGCTCGCCCACGGCAAGCAC
>DATCEM010000171.1:0-2201 GCA_036510175.1 Solirubrobacteraceae bacterium
GGGGCACCACGCCGGGCGCAATAGCGCCATGGGGTTCTGCCTGTTCAACAACGTGGCGGTCGCCGCCGAGACGGCGATCGCCGACCACGGGCTCGAGCGGGTGCTCATCATCGATTGGGACGTCCACCACGGCAACGGAACCGCCGAGATCTTCCGCCGCCGCCCCGACGTGCTGTTCGCGAGCACCCACCAATCGGGCATCTATCCGGGCACCGGGGCGCTGCAGGACAGTGGCTCGGGAGCGGGAGCGGGCTACACGATCAATCTCCCCGTCTACGCCGGTTCGGAAGGTGAGCTGTGGCTCTCGCTGCTCGAGCACATCATCGTTCCCGCGGCTCGCGCATTCGCGCCGGAGCTCGTCCTCCTATCGGCGGGGTTCGACGCCCACCGGCTCGACCCGATCGGCGGCTGCCGGCTGGAGACGGACGACTTCGCGCGCATGGCCTGTCAGGTCCGAGACCTCGCCGTCGATCTCGACGCGCCCGTCGGTGCGGTGCTCGAGGGCGGATACAACCCCGGCGCGCTCGGCGACTGCGTCGTGGCCACGCTGGCGGCACTGACCGGCGTCGGCGACGCCGAGGAGATCGCACCCGAGCCGATCCTCACGGGCCGGGCGGCCGCCCAGATCGGGCGCTACTGGGCGCTCTGAGCGACGAGAACCATGCGCATCCTCGTTGTCAACGCCGGCTCGAGCAGCCTGAAGCTCACGCTCCTTGCCGACGACGACACCACGATCGCTGAGCGCGAGCTCTCGGCGCCGCGGGCGCGGGTCGACGAGATCGAGCTGCGGGCAGCGCTCGAAGGCGGACTCGGCGACGCCGACGCCGTCGGCCACCGCATCGTCCATGGCGGCGAGCGGTTTCGCGCCGCGGTGGTGGTCGAGGACGGCGTAGAGTCTGCCCTGCGGGAACTCGCCGAGCTGGCGCCGCTGCATCAAGCCAAGTCCCTGGCGGCGCTCGATGCCGTGTCCCGCGCGTTACCCGGAATCCCCGCCGTGGCGTGCTTCGACACCGCCTTCCACCACACACTGACCCCCGCCGCCACGACGTATGCGATCCCTGCGGCGTGGCGAGAGCGGTTCGGCGTTCGGCGCTACGGCTTCCACGGCCTCTCGCATGGCTGGGTCGCGCGGCGAGCCCCAGAGCTCCTCGACCGGCGGGCCGCGGATCTGCGCATCGTCAGCTGCCACCTGGGCGCAGGAGCATCTCTGTGCGCGATCGCCGATGGTCGCTCGGTCGACACGACGATGGGCTTCACCCCGCTCGACGGACTCGTAATGGCGACGCGATCGGGAAGCGTCGACCCCGGGATGCTGCTGTGGCTTCTCGAGCACGCCGGGCTCTCCGAGCACGAGCTCGCAGAATCGCTTGAGCATGAGTCGGGCCTGCTCGCCCTCGCCGGCACGTCAGACATGCGCGAAGTTCTCGCGAGGGACGCGGCCGGCGAGGAGCGCGCCCGCCTGGCCCTCGATGTCTACATGCATCGGCTGCGCAGCGAGATCGCGTCGATGGCGGCCGCGTTGGGGGGTATCGATGTCCTCGCCTTCACGGGAGGCGTCGGCGAGCACGCCGCACAGATACGGAGCGAGGTCGTGGGCGGGCTCGGCTTTCTCGGTCTCGCGCTCGACCGCGCCGCCAACCTCTCGGTCGCCGAGGACGCAGAGATCTCCCGTGCGGAGGCTGCCGCGCGCACGATCGTGATCCATGCGCGCGAGGACCTCGAGATCGCCGGACAAGTGCGCCTCGTCCTGGGCTCGCCTGCCGCGCGCGGGAGCCGGCGTGAGTCGAAAGCGCCGACGCCGTGAGCGACGATGGGATCGTCATCGGCGCCGACGGCGTGGCCCGGTGCTGGTGGGCGGACTCCACGCCCGAGTACCGGGCCTATCACGACGCCGAGTGGGGCCGCCCCGTCTCCGATGACGTGCGTCTGTTCGAGAAGCTCAGCCTCGAGGGCTTCCAGGCCGGTCTCTCCTGGCTGACCATCCTGCGCAAGCGAGAGGCGTTCAGGCGTGCGTTCGCGGGCTTCGAGTTCGAGCGGGTCGCGCGCTTCGGAGATCGTGACGTCGCTCGCCTGCTCGCTGACGCGGGGATCGTGCGCCACCGCGGAAAGATCGAGGCGGTGATCAACAACGCCGGCCGAGCGCTTGAGCTCGTCGCGGCCGAGGGCTCGATCGCACACTACGTCTGGCAGTTCGAGCCTCA
>DATCEM010000172.1:0-19141 GCA_036510175.1 Solirubrobacteraceae bacterium
GTCCCCCGGGTGGACGCGGCTAACGGCTCACGCTCGGGCTCCGCCACGAGCCCCAGCCCGCTCGCGGCCGCGGTCTCCACGACCGCGCGGGCGCCACCGTCGAGGAGCGCGAAGGTCGCCTCGATTCCGCGTCCGAGCGGATCCTCGACCTGCGCGTCGACGAGCTCGCCTCCCAGCGCTCCCACGAGCACCTGGAGCGTGCCCTCGCCGCCATCGGCGACCGGGCAGGGATCGACCGGCCGGCCGCGCCCCTCGAGGCCGCGCGCGATCGCCGCCGTCACCTCGAGCGCACTGAACGTGCCCTTGAAGGAGTCGGGCGCGACGAGGATGGTGGTCGGGATGCCGGTCCGGACCAAAGGCAGCTAATGAGCCGGCTCCGAGCCCACCAGGAGCGCGGCGCCGATCGCCCCGCCGAGGTCGCCGAGCTCGGCCAGGCGGACCGCGGGCGGGCGCTCGTCGACGAACAGGTGCGGGTGCATGGCGGACTTGATGCGGTCGACGTAGGGTTGGCCGAGGCGGACCCCGAGCCCGCCACCGATGACCACCATCTCGACATCGAGGAGGTTGACCGCCGAGGCGATGCCCGCGCCGAGCGCCTCGACCGCGTCGTTGATGAGCTCGCGAGCGAGGCCGTCCTTGCGCTCGAGGGCCCGGGCCCAGATGCTGCTCGTCAGCCGGGTCCGGTCGTGCTTCTCCATGAGCTTGAACAGGTCGGTGGGCTTGCCCTTGGCGTGGAGCTTCCGCGCGCGTGCCTCCATGGCCGCGCGCCCCGCGTACGCCTCGAGGCAGCCGCGCCGGCCGCACAGGCAGCGGCGGCCGCCCATCTTGACCACGGTATGCCCGATCTCGCCGGCCGCGCCGCGACCGTGCCACGGGCGGCGGTCGAGCATGATCCCCGAGCCGACGCCCGTCCCCCAGAACACGCCGATGAGCGAGGACACCTCGCGGCCGGCGCCGAGCGCGAGCTCGGCGTCGGTGGCCACGCCGACGTCGTTGCCGATGGCGACGGTCACTTCGAGCGCCTCGCTCAGCGTCGGGCCGAGGGGGAAGGAGCCGGCCCAGTCGGGCAGGTTGCCCGCGCCGGAGACCGTCCCCGCCTTCGCGTCGACCGCGCCCGGCGAGCCCACGCCGACTCCCGCGAGCGCCCGCGTGCCCGTGATCCCCGCGTCCGTCGCCGCCTCACGCATTGCGCCGGCCATCGCGTTAGCCACATCGGCCGGTCCGCCTTCGGTCGGCGTGGGGGCGCGCGCCGAGCCGAGAACCTTCTGGGCCTCGTCGACGACCACGCACTGAATCTTCGTCCCGCCGAGATCGATGCCGCCGCGCGCTGCCGCCATTCGCTCAGGATAACGTCGCTAAGAGATGTCCCGGCGGCTGTCGACCCAGCCCGCGACGATTAACACCACCGCCGTCCAGGCGATGATCACCGCCACGGCCGGACCGAATGCCAGGCGGTGCCCGCCGTTGCCGCGACCACCGACGGCCATCAGCGCCGAACCAAAGAAGAACTTGCCCACGTTGGCGCTCGCGGCAACGATCAGCGGGTCGGCGACGAAGAGGAAGACGAGCGTCCCGGTGACCGCCGCGACCTGGTTGGCCACGAGCACGCCCACGCCCACGCCGAGCATCGCGCCGAGTCCGCAGGCCAGGAGGCTCCCGACGATCGCTCGCACGTAGTCGCTGCCCGCGAGCGACGGTCCGCTCTGGTCGGCGAGCAGCGGGAGGCCGATCGCGAACGCGACAACGAGCATCAGCCCGCCGACGGCGACTCCCACGAGCCCGTAGGCGACCATCCGCCCGATGCTCAGGCGCAGTCTTGAAGGCACGATCAGCGCCCCCGCCGCAACCGTACGGTGCCGATACTCCGCGGTGGCGCCAACCACGCCGAAGATCAGGAGCACGACCGCCAGCGGGTCGCCGATGCTCAGGATCGCCCGCTTGTCGACGATCGTCCGCGGGTTGCCCGAGAGCACGCCGACGAGCACGAAGAGCAGCACCAAGAGCACCCCCGCCACGGCAAATCCGAGCGCGGTTCGGGTCGTGCGCAGCTTCAGGAGCTCGGAGCGCAGCACCCTGCTCATGCCGGCGCCTCCGGCGCTTCGGGTGTGAGATCGTCGCTCGTCAGCTCGAGGAAGACCTCCTCGAGCGAGGCGGCGTGCGGCGCGAGCTCGTGCAGCGGCAGCTCGGCGGCGAAGGCGAGGTCGCCGATCTGCGCGGCGTCCAAGCCCGAGACGATGAGGACGTCGTCGCCGCTACGGCTGACCTCTGCTCCGCCTCGCTCGATCGCCGCAGCGAGGTCGGCGAGGCGCGGCGAGCGCACGCTCACCCGCTGCGGGCCCGAGAGCCGGTCGACCGGACCCTCGTCGACGAGGCGGCCATGGTGGATGACGATCACGTCGTCGACGGTCTGCGCAACCTCGCTGAGCACGTGACTGGAGATGAGCACGGTCCGTCCCTCGGCGGCGATCGCACGCAGGAAGTCGCGCAGCCAGCGAATCCCCTGCGGGTCGAGCCCGTTAGCGGGCTCGTCGAGCACGAGCACCCTGGGGTCGCCGAGCAGGGTCGAGGCGAGCGCGAGCCGCTGGCGCATGCCCATCGAGTACTTGCCGGCGCGCCGGTCGGCGGCACCGGTGAGCTCGACGAGCCCCAGTACCTCCTCGACCCGCGAGAAGGGCAGTCCCGCGAGCACGGCGAGCGAGCGCAGATGGTTGCGTCCGGAGCGCCCGGGGTGAAAGCCCGAGATCTCGAGCGACGCGCCCACCGTCCGGACTGGATCGGCGAGGGCCGCGAAGGGCTGATCGAAGATCTTCGCCTCTCCCGCCGTGGGACGCGCCAGGCCGAGGAGGATGCGCAGCGTCGTCGTCTTGCCGGCGCCGTTGGGACCGAGGAACCCGGTCACCGCGCCGGCGCGTACCTCGAAGGAGAGGTCGTCGACGGCGGCCACGCCGCCGTAGCGCTTGGTCAGTCCCGCGACGCGGATCGCGCTGTCCTGCGTGTCCCCTGGCACGGAGCACAGCTTACGCGACCTGCGGCGATCATTGCTTCATCTGCTCTACGAGGCACTCCGTGGGCGCCTTGTCCTCGCGCCAGCGGAGGATCTTCGTCCCGTGGCGGATCCGCCCGTCGCTCGCGTGGTCGAAGGTCACCTCGACGACGAGCTCGGGACGCAGCCCGATCCACTCGAGCTCCTTCTCGTTCTTCCACCGGCTCGGGTCCCCGTGACCGCGCGTACCCGTCTCATAGGGCGCCAGGCGCTCCACCAGCGCGCGCTTCTCGGCTGCCCGCAGCCCGGAGGAGTGCCCGACCACGTGGAGCTCGCCGTCGGCGTCGTAGAGGCCGAGGATGAGCGAGCCCACCGTGCCCTCATCCTTGCCCGGGCGGTAGCCGACGATCACCGCGTCGATCGTGCGCACACGCTTGACCTTGACCATCCCCGTCCGCGCGCCGGGGCGGTAGGGCGCCGTCACGTCCTTGGCCACCACCCCCTCGCTGTCCTGGAGCCACGGCTCGGCGTCGGCCTCCGAGCGGCTGTACGGGGTGAGGCCGATTGGCGCGCTCACCAGGTCCTCAAGCGCGGCGCGGCGCTCGAGGAAGGGGCGCGCCATCCACGACTCGTCCCCGAGCGCGAGCAGGTCGAAGGCGATGTAGCGCGCCGGCGTCTCGGCGGCGAGCCGGGTGATGCGCGACTCGGCGGGGTGGATGCGCTGCTGGAGCGCGGAGAAGTCCTGGCGGCCCTCGGCCTCACCGTCGATGACGATCTCCCCGTCGATCACGTACTGACCGGAAGCGAACGAGAGCTCGGGGAAGTAGCGACCGAGCGGCTTGCCCCCGCGCGACTGCACGACCACGTCGGCGCCATCGACGAAGACGATGGCGCGGAAGCCGTCGTACTTGGGTTCGTAGGCCCACTGCTCGCCGACCGGGAGCTCGGCGCGCGAGCGCGCGAGCTGGGGCTCTATCGGGGGCTTCAGAGGCAGGCTCACCGCAGTTCGCGATCCTACCCGGGTACGATTCGCCCCATCGCCGCAGCGCACGCGACCACCGCCGAAGAGGAGTATCTGGAGACGCTCTTCTGGCTCCTTGAGGCCGGTCTGCCGATGACCGGAGCTAACCTGGCGCGGGCGATGCAGCTTTCCGCGCCGACCGTCCACGAGATGCTCGGCCGGCTCGAGCGCGACGGCTACATCACGCGCGGCGCCGATCGCACGGTGCAGTTCACGCCGCCCGGACGCGAGCACGCCGAGCACACGGTGAGCCGCCACCGCATGATCGAGCGCTTTCTCACCGACGTCGTCGGCGTGCCCTGGGACGACGTGCACGAGGAGGCCGAGCAGCTCGAGCACGCGATGACGCCACGCTTCGAGGCCTTCGTGCGCGCCTCGGTCGGCGACGCCAAGACGTGTCCCCACGGCCACCCGATCCGCGTCGGCGAACGCGTGCCCGGAGTGCCCCTGGCCGACTGCGAGCCCGGTGCCAAGGTGACGATCCTCCGCTTCGAGAACGAGGCCGAGGACCTTCTGCACTACCTGAAGGACGTCGGCCTCGAGCCCGGCCGCGAGGGCAGGATCGCGGGCAACGACGGCGAGCACGTCGACGTCGCCTTCGACGAGGGAACCTCGACGGTGACGGTGAGCGTCGCCGAGACGGTGTCCGTCGTCGCCGAGCCCTCACCCCCTGCGCGGATCGCCCTCCCCGAGCAGCTCGTGCTCGGGCGCGAGCGCTACGGGCGCTGAGCGGGAATGCAGTTCGGGCGCGCGAGCGTCCGGAGGTTGACGGCGCTCGCCATCGCCCGGTAGCCGGCGAGGTCGAGATGGACACCGTCGCCGCCGTCGTAGGCCGGCGTGATCGCGTTGGGGTCGTGGGGATCGCGGACGGAGGCGTCGAAGTCGACGATCCCGTCGGAGAACCGCTGGGATCGGATCCAGTGATTGACCTGCTGGCGTACCGAGGTGGCGGCGGCGACAGCGTAGGCGGGCGAAGCGGCCCCGCCCGTGGGCGTGAGCGTGCCGAGCTGAATCGCCACCCCGGCGGCGTGCGCTCGCGAGATCAGCTCCTCGTAGGCCGCGATGAGCTTGCTCGCGCCGGCCCGCGCGGCGATGTCGTTGATGCCCTCGAGGACGATCACGTCTCTCACGCCGGCCTGGGCCAGGGCGTCGGCGGCGAAGCGCGACAGTCCGCTGGGCCCGGCTACCGGTAGCGCCGAGTGCAGCAGCTGGTTTGCGCCGATCCCGGCGTTGAGCACCGACAGAGGGATCTTGGCCGCGATGAGCCGGCGCTCGAGGTCGTCGGGATACCGGCCGTTGGTGTCGATGGTCGAGAGCTGCTCGAGCCCGGAGCGCTTCGCCTGATAGCCGTCGGTGATCGAGTCGCCGAAGGCGACGACGGCCCCCGTGGCGCCGGGGGCGGTGACGTCGACCCCGTCGAGGAAGTACCAGCCGGTCGAGAACACCTGGGTCGTCTTGCGCGAAAACGCCGTCGGGCTCCCCTGCGCCGCGTGATCGCCGCTCCCGCGCGGGCTCAGGTAGCTCGTCTGGCGCGTCGAGAGGTGCTCGTCGGGATCGGCGACGAGCCCCGGCACGTAGACGCTGATCGCCAGGTCGCGGAAGGCGCCGAAGCGCAGGCTCACCGGGTCGCTGAGGGCCTCGGCGCCGACGGGGATGGTCACCGACGAGCTCCCCCGGAAGGTCACCGCGCGCTCGGAGCCCGCGACGAGCGAGGCGCCGGAGCCGGCGAGTCCCACGGTGACCGGGCCGAGGGTCACCGGCGCGCGTCCGAACCGGTTACTCAGATGCACCCGCAGGATGCTCCCGCCGAGGTGCGGCGCGATGATCATCCGCAGCGTCTGATCCGCCAACGGCTGGGTCAGGCTCACGCCGCTCGGGCTCGCCGACCACGATCCGACCCAGTGCTCGGCGCACGCCGTCGCCGCCGGCCGGCGCAGGGGAATGGGCGAGGGGGCGCCTGGCTTTCCGGGGATGAGGAGGAGGGCCGCGACGATCACCACCGCCGCGGCCGCGAGCAGCCCGAGGAGGCGACTACGCGCCCGTGACCTCCGCGTAGGCGCCTGCGAGGCGGCTCACGCCCTCCTCGATCTGCGCGGGCGTGACGCCCGAGTAGGCGATCCGGAAGCTGCTCTCGCCACCCTCGAGGACGAAGTCCGACCCCTTGACGATCTGCACGCCGCGCTCTGCCGCGAGCGTGGCCATCGCCTTCACGTCGGTCCCTTCCGGGAGGTCGACCCAGAGGAAGTAGCCGCCCTGAGGCCGGGTGAAGCGCGCGTCGGGAAGCTCGCGCTCGAGCGCCTCACACAGCGTATGCACCCGCTCGGAGAGCGCCCGCTTGACCGTCTCGATCGACTGCTCGATCGAGCCACTGCGGCAGAACTCGTTGACGATCCCCTGGGAGACCATGCTCGGCGAGATGTAGGTGCTCGTGGCGATCTTGACGATGCGGGCGACGAGCTCCTCGGGACCGATGAGATAGCCGACCCGGATCCCGGGGCAGACGGTCTTCGAGAACGACGAGGCGTAGACGACGCGCTCGGGGTCCATCGAGACCATGGTCGCCAGCGAAGCGCCCTCGAAGCGCAGGGCCACGTAGGGATCGTCCTCGAAGATCATGAACTCGTGCTCGCGGGCCAGCGCGATCAGCGCCTCGCGCTTGGGCCCGGAGAGCGTGTACCCGGCCGGGTTCTGGAAGTTGGGAATGATGTGGGCGAGCTTGGGCCGCACGCCTTCGGCGATCAGGCGCTCGAGCGCGGCCACGTCGAGCCCGTCATGCTCGAGCTCGACGGCGCGCAAGTCGGCGCCCCGGCCGCGCAGCGAGAGGAGCGTGCGGTCATAGGTGGGCCGCTCGACGATCACCGTGTCGCCGGCCTGGACCAGCGCCTCGAAGAGGAACGCGTCGGCCTGCATCGAGCCGTTGGTCACGATCACGCGGGCGGGATCGACGTCGTGGCGCTCGGCGATCCACTCGCGCAGCGGCGGATAGCCGATCGCGGTGCCGTACGCGGTCATGCCGCCGGGATCGGCTCCGAAGGCACGGTCGGCGGCGGCGCGCAGGCCGTCCACGTCGACGATGTCGAGCGACGGCGCCCCGCGGGCGAAGGAGATGGGCTTGGTGATGGCCGACATCGGGCGGGGAACTCTACGACTCGGGGCGTCGTAGCGCCGCCCGGCCCGGAAGTTCGGCGCCAGCCGAACTTCCAATGGCATCGGCGCTAGCCGATGCCACGAGCTCCGCCACCTCCGTGGGCGTGCGCCCGACGCGAACTCCCCGGGCTTCGAGCGCCTGCGCCTTGGCCGCGGCGGTGCCCTTCGAGCCGGAGACGATCGCGCCGGCGTGGCCCATCGTCTTCCCCGGGGGAGCGGTGAAGCCGGCGATGTAGGCGACCACGGGCTTGGTCACGTGCTCGGCGATGAAGTCGGCGGCGCGCTCCTCGGCGTCCCCACCGATCTCGCCGCACATGACGATGAGCTCGGTCTCGGGGTCCTCCTGGAAGAACCCGATGACATCGATGAAGTCGGTGCCGGGGACGGGATCGCCGCCGATGCCCACGATCGTCGAATTCCCGAAGCCGCTCTGCGCGAGCTCGTTTCCGATCTGGTAGGTCAGCGTGCCCGAGCGCGAGACGAGGCCGACGTTGCCCTGCTTGAAGAAGGCGGCGGGAATGATGCCCACGTTCGCCTTGCCGGGGGAGAGGATACCCGGACAGTTGGGGCCGACGAGGCGGGCGCGGCCGTTCTTCTTGATCACGCTGTAGGCGCGCAGCTCGTCGTGGGCGGGAATCCCCTCGGTGATGGCGATGATGAGCTCGATCCCCGCGTCCTCGGCCTCGAGCATCGAGTCGGCGGCGAAGACCGGCGGGACGAAGATCATCGCCGTGTTCGCCCCGGTCTCGGCGACCGCGTCGTGGAAGGTGTTGAACACGGGAACGTCCTCCACCGACTGGCCACCCTTGCCCGGCGTGACGCCCGAGACGACCTGGGTGCCGTAATCGCGGTTGCGCAGCGCGTGGAAGGTTCCCTCGCGCCCGGTGATGCCCGAGACGCAGAGCCTGGTCTCCTTGCCGACGAGGATGCTCACGGCGCCGCCAGCTCGACGACCTTCTTGGCCGCCCCGTCCATCGTCGACTCCGCGTGGACCCCCGGCAGGTTCGCCTCCGCGAGCAGCCGGCGCCCCTCGACGTCGTTCGTTCCGTCCAGGCGCACGACGAACGGGACCTCCGGCTTGACCTGGTCGAACGCCTCGATCAGGCCCTTGGCGACCTCGTCGCAGCGGGTGATCCCGCCGAAGATGTTGAAGAGCACGGCCTTCACCTTCGCGTTGGAGAGGATCACCTCGACGGCGCTGGCGATCGCCTCGGCCTTAGACCCCCCGCCCGCGTCGAGGAAGTTGGCGGGACTGCCGCCGGCGAGGGCGACGACGTCGAGGGTCGACATGACCAGGCCGGCGCCGTTACCGAGGATGCCGATGTCGCCGTCGAGCTTGACGTAGGTGAGACCCCGCTCCCGAGCCATCTGCTCCTGCTCGTCCTCGCCCGAGGGGTCGCGGAGCTCGGCGTTCTCGGGATGGCGGAAGAGCGAATTGTCGTCCAGGGTGACCTTGGCGTCGAGCACCCTGACCACGCGCTCCGGCGTGACGATCAGCGGGTTGACCTCGACCAGCGTCGCCTCCTCGGCGATGAACGCCTCATAGAGCTTTGCCAGCATCGCCCCGACCGGACGGACGACGTCGGCGTCGACGCCCGCCTCGAAGGCGAGACGGCGCCCGTGGAAGCTCTGGAAGCCGAGCAGGGGATCGACATGGAGCTTGGCGATCGCGTCCGGATCCTCGTCGGCGACGGCCTCGATGTCCATCCCGCCCTTGGTCGAGAGCATGACCAGCGGGGCCTTGGCCGAGCGATCGAAGACGATCGAGGCGTAGTACTCCGACGCGATCTCCGAGGCGAGCTCGATCCACACCTCCTCGACCGTCAGCCCGCGGATGTTCATCCCGAGGATCGCCGACGCATGCTCGCGTACCTCGTCGCGATCGCCGGCCAGCTTGATCCCCCCCGCCTTGCCGCGCCCGCCGATCAGGACCTGCGCCTTGACCACGCACGGATATCCGATCTCCTGCGCCGCCGCCACCGCCTCCTCGACGGTGCGAGCGGGCTTCCCCGGTGAGACGGGTATGCCGTGGCGGGCGAAGAGCTGCTTGCCCTGGTACTCCAACAGATCCATCGGACGGCCGAGACTGTAGAGCATGCGACCACGGCGCCCCCTGGCGAGACCGGAATCTCCGCCGTTCAGGCGCGAGCGGGCCGCCACGATGCAGCTGATGATCGGGCCGAGGCATAATGCCCGAGCTAATGGCCATCCCGAAGAACATCAGCTTTGTCACTTTCGACGTCTATGGAACGCTGATCGACTGGGATACGGGGGTGTACGAGGCGTTCAAGGCCGAGGCCGAGCGCGACGGGTTCACGATCGAGCGCGACGAGCTCATCCCCCTGTTCCACGAGATCCAGCAACAGATCCAGGCCGGGTCCTACGAGCTCTACGCCGAAGTCCTCAGGAGGACCGCCGTGCAGATCTCGAAGAAGCTGGGCTGGCCCCTCGAGCCCTCGCGCGCCGGCTTCCTGCCCGAGTCGATCCAGCGCTGGGCGCCGTTCAAGGAGGCCAACCCGGTGCTCACGAAGATCGCCAAGAAGTACAAGATCGGACTGATCACGAACATCGACGACAAGCTCCTCGGCCAGACCCGGCGGCACATCCCCCTCGACTTCGATCTCGTGGTCACCGCCCAGCAGGTCCGCTCCTATAAGCCCGATCCCGCGCACTTCACCGAGTGCGAGCGGCGGATCGGCTCCAAGAAGGGGTGGATCCACGTCGCGGCGAGCTACTACCACGATGTCGAGCCGTGCCTGAAGAAGAAGATCCCGGTGATCTGGGTCAACCGCACCAAGCAGGAGCTCGAGCCCGGCCAGAAGAAGCCCGACGCCGAGGTCGCGAGCCTACGCGAGGCAGCGAAGCTGATCGGGGTGGCCTAGTCCCTCGATGAGGGCGCTGGCGGTCCACCCCGACGTCGTCGTCGTCGTCAGCCGGGTCTGGCAGACCACCTGCACGGCGGTCCGCTCCGGCGCCGAGGGCTTCGTCATCGACTCGCCCATCGATCCCGACGAGCTCGACGCGCTTCCCGAACTGCTCGAGCAGAGCGGCTTCCCCGTGTCGGGCCTGCTGAGCACCCACGCCGACTGGGACCATCTCCTCGCCCGCCTCGCCTTTCCCACCGCGTCGCTGGGCTGCGGCGAGAGCACCGGCGCCCGCTTGGCCGCCGAGCCCGGCGCCGCCCAGCGGGCCCTGCGGTCCTTCGACGAGGACCAGTACATCGAGCGAAGGGCGCCGCTCGGGCTCGGGAGCATCCAGACCCTCCCCGTGCCCGGGCGACTCTCGCTCGGCGACGAGCACGAGATCGAGCTCCACCCCGCCGAAGGCCACACGGCCGACGGCACCGCCTACCGGCTTGCCTGGACCGGCGTGCTCGTGTGCGGCGACTACCTCTCGCCGGTGGAGATCCCCGAGATCTCCGACGGCGGGTCGCTCGATGCCTACGCGGCAACCCTGGCGCGGCTGCGCGAGCTCGTCGAGGACGCCGAGACCGTGGTGCCCGGACACGGCGCTCCCCTGCACCGCGAGCGCGCGCTCGCGGTGATGGAGGAAGACGTCGCCTACCTGGCGGCGCTGGAGCGCGCCGGTACCGGCGCCCTGCTGCCGGTGAGCCGGCGCACGCATGCCCAGCAGCGGCGCCACGCCGCCAACGCGCGGCGTCTGGGACTCGCTTAGCTGAGTCCGAGGCGCTGAGCGAGCTGGTCGAAGTCGGCGCCGAGCGCTCGCGCTCGGGTCGAGAACACCTCCAGGTCCTTACCCCCGACGATGAATTGCCGCGCGGTGAAGATGCGCGAGCTCGCCGATGCCTGGTGCGAGATCGTGCGCAGGCTGGTGTAGAGCTTGGTCGCGTCGGCGCTCGTCGCCGCGAACAGGCTCGAGTAGCCGGGCGGTGCCTTCAGCGCCTCGAAGGCGACGATCGCCGCGTGCCAACGCGCGGCGAGTCCTCGCTCCCGGCGCCCCAGCGTGATGAAGGCATCGCTCATGCGGACCGAGCTCCCTCTGCTCGCCGAGACCTTGTCGGCGAGCGGCGTGGTCGCGTTGGCTATCTGATTGGTCGCCTGCTGAAAGGTGAGAAAGCCCGTAGAGAAGGCAGTGGTCGTGAGACTCGAGTGGGTGCTCGTCGTTGCGGCCGTGGTACCGGCCCCGCTGCCGCTGCCGCTGCCGCAGCCCGCGAGGAGCAGGAAGAGCAGGGTCGCGGCCGTGGCCGTCAGCTGTCGCGTGCGTGGCATCTCTCGGGTCCCCCCTGGCTCGTTGATCCCCAGCTCGTCGAAGATCTTGGGTCCAGCCTCCTCATCGGCGCATCGCCACCTCCATACCGCCGCAGGCGCCTACTCAAACCTCCTACGCGGAGGCGATCACCGCGATCGTGTCCCCCGACGCCACCGAGGCACCGACGGCGATGGGAAGTTCGGCGACCGTTCCGGACTTATGAGCGGTGATCTCGTTCTCCATCTTCATCGCCTCGACCACGCAGACGAGCGCGCCCTCCTCGATCGCCGCCCCCTGCTCGACGGCGACCTTGAGCACCGTGCCCTGGATCGGCGAGGGCAGCATGTCTCCCGAGGCTCCACTCCCTCCGGCGCCGCCGGCGCGGCCGCTGCGGCGTGGTGGTGACCGCCGCGCCGCCGCGGGCGGGGTCGCGCCGTTGAGTTCCCCCCCGCCGCCGCCCGGGGGTCCGATGACCTTGACGTCGAAGCGACGCCCGGACACCTCGACGGTATAGCTCTGCTCGACCGCAGCCTGCTCGCCCGCCTCGTCGGCGTCGCGCGCCCGGGCTCCGGACGGCGGCTGCGTCGCGAGCCCCTTCAGCCACTTGCGATCTTCGATGAGGTCGCGGCAGGTCTCGGCCCGTGCCCACTGCGGGGTCTGGAGGATCGCCTCATGGAAGGGGAGCAGGGTCTTCAATCCCTCGATCTCGTATTCGCGCAGGGCCCTGACCATCCGCGCGGTCGCCTGCTCGCGATCGACGTCCCAGACGATGAGCTTGGCGACCATCGGGTCGTACATCGGGGAGATCTCGTCGCCGGGCCCGACGCCCGAGTCCACGCGGACCCCAGGTCCGGCGGGCTCCCGGTAGGCGCCGATGGTTCCCGGCGCCGGGGCGAAGTTCTTCGTCGCGTCCTCCGCGTTGATGCGGCACTCGATCGCGTGCCCGCGCAGCTCGACGTCCTCCTGGGTGATCGACAGCGGCTCGCCGGCCGCCACGCGAATCCCCGCCTTGACGATGTCGATGCCGGTGACCAGCTCGGTCACGCAGTGCTCGACCTGGACTCGCGTGTTCATCTCCAGGAAGAAGTACTCGCCGTCCTGGAGCAGCCCTTCGATCGTTCCCGCGCCCGTGTAGGAGACGGCGGCCGCGGCCTCGGTGGCGATCTTCCCGATCCGCTCACGGAGCTCCTCGTCCACGGCGGGCGCCGGCGATTCCTCGATGAGCTTCTGGTGTCGGCGCTGCAGCGAGCAGTCGCGCTCGCCGAGATGGATGACGTTGCCGTGCGCATCGGCGAGCACCTGCACCTCGACGTGACGGGGATCGGGTAGATAGCGCTCGAGGTACACGGTGGCGTCGCCGAAGAACTTCTCGCCCTCGCGCCCCGCGCCCTCGAAGGCCTCCTGCAGCTTGTCCTCGGTCAGCGCGACCCGGAAGCCCTTGCCGCCGCCGCCGCCCGCGGCCTTGACCGCGACCGGATACCCGATCGTCTCCTCGATCAGCTTGCGCGCGTCCTCGACGCTCTTCACCGGCTTCGTCGTCCCGGGGACGATCGGCACCCCGGCCTTCTGCATCAGCTCGCGGGCGCGCGTCTTGGAGCCCATCGCCTCGATCGCCGATGGCGGCGGACCGATGAAGACGATCCCCCGCTTCTCGAGCGCCTTGGCGAAGGCCGCGTTCTCGGCGAGGAATCCGTAACCGGGGTGAACGGCCTCGGCGCCGGAGCGCTCCACCGCCTCGAGCAGCTTGGGGATCGCCAGGTAGCTCTCGGCCGCCGGGCCGGGCCCGAGCAGGTACGCCTCATCCGCGCGCTTGACGTGGACGGCGTCGCGGTCGAGCTCGGAGTAGACGGCGACGGTGGCCACGCCGAGCTCTTCGCACGCGCGCATGATCCGCACGGCGATTTCGCCGCGGTTGGCGATCAGAACCTTCGAGAACATCGGCCGCCCGCCACTCTAGCGAGCGATGCATTGGCGCGATTTCTCTATTTGTGGTCGAGCTTCTGCGCGACCCCGGTCGCCGCGTCGGCGGCGGTCACAGCATCGCTCCTCAGATGCTCGAGCGCGTGCGCCGCGGCGACGAGATCTTTGGCCCGCAGCGCCACCGAGGTTCCCCGGAGGTCGCGCTCGACGCGGTCGAGGCTCGTGCACAGCTTCGTGAACGCCGTCGCGGCGACCGCCGGCGGCTTGAGCGCCTCCAGGGGAGCCAGCTCCTCGCCGAGGCGGTCGGCCAGCGCGCCGAAGCTCCGGGCGATCTCGGCCAGGGTCTCGCCCTTCACGTGGGTCACCGTTCGGCTGACGTCGAGGAAGGTCTGGTTGAGCGGAGCCTGCGCCGCCGCATAGCCGGCCTTGAACTGCGTCGTCCGACTGGACCCACAGCCCGCGATGACGATCAGGCAGACGCTCACCGCACAAGCTGCGATCGAAGCCCGGAGGTAGCGCATGGGTTCCCTTTCGTGGGTTGCCGGGGCGCTGCGCGCTAGGGGCCGCAGGCGCCGGGATCTTCGGCGTCAGCCGAGCTCGGGGCCGTCCGGTCCCTTAAGGGCGCGAAGCGCCCCAACGACCATGCCCGCACCCACGGTGTCGTTCGTCGCCTCGTCCATGAGGATGAAGCTTCCCGTGGTCCGGTTACGGCTGTAGGGATCGACAAGCATGGGCGAGGATACGCGCAGGCGCACGCGACCGATCTGGTTGAGGGCGAGCTCGGCCGCCGGCTCGTGCTCGAGCGTGTTCACGTCGATCCGGTGCTCGAGCGCCTCGACGAGGGCCCGCGCGGTGCGCGTGGTGTGCTTGATCGCGTAGCGCCCTCCCGGCATCAGCGGTCGCTCGCCCATCCAGCAGACGTTCGCTTCGATCTCGCGTGCGACGAGCGGCGGGTCCTCGGCCAGGCAGATCATGTCGCCCCGGGAGACGTCGATGTCATCCTCGAGCCGCAGGGTCACCGACATCGTCGGGAAGGCCGCGTCGATTTCGCCGTCGTAGGTGTCGATCCCGGCGATCCGCGTCCTCTGCCCGCCTGGAAGCACGACCACCTCGTCGCCGGGACGGAGCACCCCGCCGGCCACCTGACCGGCGTAGCCGCGGTAGTCGTGGTGCTCGGCCGTCATCGGCCTGATCACCCACTGGACGGGGAAGCGGACGTCGGCCAGATTGCGGTCGGGGGCGATGCACACGTGCTCGAGGTGGTAGAGCAGCGGCGGCCCGTCGTACCAGGACATAGCCGAGGACCGATCGACAACGTTGTCGCCGTGCAAAGCCGAGATGGGGATGAAGGTGATGTCGACGATGTCCAGGCGCGCCGCCCAGTCGGTGACCTCGTAGACGAGCCGGTCGAACACCGCCTCGTCGTAGTCGACGAGGTCCATCTTGTTCACACAGACGACGAGATGGGGGATCCGCAGCAGCGAGGCGATGTACAGGTGGCGGCGGGTCTGCTCGATCACGCCCTTGCGGGCGTCGATGAGCACCACGGAGAGGTCGGCGGTGGACGCGCCGGTGACCATATTCCTCGTGTACTGCTCGTGGCCCGGGGTGTCGGCGATGATGAACTTGCGGCGGGCGGTCTGGAAGTAGCGGTAGGCGACGTCGATGGTGATCCCCTGCTCGCGCTCGGCGCGCAGGCCGTCGGTGAGCAGCGCGAAGTTCACGTAGCCATCGCCGCGGCGCTCGGAGGTCTGGACGACGTGATCGAGCTGGTCGATGAGGATCTGCTTGGAGTCGAAGAGCAGCCGCCCGATCAGCGTCGACTTGCCGTCGTCCACCGATCCGGCGGTAGCGAAGCGCAGCAGCTCACTCGTCTGGGTCAGCGTCGCGTGACCGTTGGTCGCAGCTCCCGGGGCCATTAGAAGTAGCCCTCGCGCTTGCGGTCCTCCATCGCCGCCTCGGTCACCCGGTCATCGGCTCTGGTCTCGCCCCGCTCGGTGATCCGGGTGGCGGCGATCTCGGCGACCACGGTCTCGAGGGTGAGCGCCTCCGAGCGGACGGCCCCAGTGCACGTCATGTCGCCCACGGTGCGGTAGCGAACGCTCACCTCGAAGGGCTCTTCGCCACCGATGAGCTCGACGTGCGGGCTGTGGGCGTAGAGCATCCCGTCGCGCTCGAACACCGGCCGCGTGTGGGCGAAGTAGATCGACGGCACCTCGAGGTGCTCGGCCGCGATGTAGCGCCAGACATCGAGTTCGGTCCAGTTCGAGATCGGGAACACCCGCACGTGCTCGCCGCGGTTGATCCGGCCGTTGTAGAGCGACCAGAGCTCGGGTCGCTGGCGCTTGGGATCCCACTGGCCGAAGTCGTCCCGGAAGGAGAACACCCGCTCCTTGGCGCGAGCGCGCTCCTCGTCGCGCCGAGCCCCGCCGAACGCCGCGTCGAACCCGTGCTGCTCGATCGCGTCGAGAAGGGTGGTCGTCTGCAGGCGGTTGCGCGATGCGCGAGGCCCGGTCTCCTCGACCGCGCGACCCGCATCGATCGAATCTTGCACGTGAGAGACGATCAGGCGCTCCCCGATCTCGGCGATCCGGCGGTCGCGGAACTCGAGCACCTCGGGGAAGTTATGTCCCGTGTCGACGTGCATGATCGGGAAGGGGAAACCGGCGGGACGGAACGCCTTCTCGGCCAGGCGCAGGAGGACGATCGAGTCCTTGCCGCCGCTGAACAGGAGCACCGGCCGCTCGAGCTCGGCGGCGACCTCGCGGAAGATGTGGATCGACTCCGCCTCGAGCGCCTGGAGGTGCGGGAGCTCGTAGCTCACTGGTCCACCTCCGCCGGCCGAGTTCGCCGCCCGGCGAACTCGCAAGGAAAGACAAGGATGTCTTTCCCGAGGTCGAAGTCCTTGCCGCTCATACGTGGATCCCGCACTCGGTCTTGTCCTGGCCCGCCCACCGGCCCTCGCGACCGCCGCCCGGCTGGGTGCACGGCGCGCAGCCGATCGACGCGTAACCCTGGTCGTGGAGCGGGTGGTAGGGCAGGTCGTGCTCGTGGATGTAGCGCCAGAGGTCCTTCTCGGTCCAGTCGACGAGGGGATTGACCTTCCACATGCCCCGCCGATCGTCGCGTTCGAGCTTGCGCGCCTGCGCGCGGCTCGCGGCCTGCTCGCGCCGGATGCCGGTGATCCATGCCTGCGCCCCTGCGAGCCCGCGCTCGAGCGCTTCGACCTTGGCCTCGCCGCAGCAGCGCTCCGCCGTCCACGGCTCCCCGTCGCTGTGCGCATCCTGCACCTCTATGTTCAAACCGAAGCGCTCCTCGAAGGCGCGCCACGTCGAGACCGTCTCGGGGAAGAGCACGCCGGTGTCGATGGTGAACACGTGTGGCGCCGGATCGAGCTCGAGGAGCATGTGCACGAGCACCGACTCCTCCTTCTGGAACGAGCAGGCCATGGTCAGGCGCGGGTGGAAGTGCTCCACGGCGTAGGCGATCACCGCTTGCGCGGAGGCGCTCTCCAGGTCGGGTGTCGCGACGCTCATGGGAACACTATTCGCGCTAGACCGCGCACTCGCCTTCGCCGCGCTGAACTTCGAACGGGGCGTTGCGACTCCAGTCGATGAATTGGTTCATGTTCTCCAGGCTGAACTGCACGGGCAGCGTCAGGTCCTTCACGCGCGCCTCGAACTCCGCGCTCCCGACGCGATCGACGAAGGCATTGAATTCCTCGCCCTCGGCGCGGTCGGACTCGTAGAAGCGTATCCAGCGCTCGACCGCCTCGGGGACGCGCTTGGCCGGCAGACGCGCCTTGAGGCGCTGCCCGTAGCGCACATCGCCACCCTCGTATGCCCCGCCGACGTGGGGAATGTAGGCGGGAACGGTGTGCTCGCCCACCTTGATCGAGGCGCCGTAGAACCCGATCGAGGCGATGTGGTGCTGGCCGCAGCCGTTCGGGCAACCGCTCATCTTCACGTGGATGCGCCGGGTCAGCTCATCGTCGAGCTCGAGCGAGACCAGGCGCTCCTGGATCGCCTGATTGAGCCCCATCGAGCTCGTGATGCCGAGCTTGCACGAGTCGGTGCCGGGGCAGCTCACCACGTCGGTGATCTCGTCCACGCCGGCGTCGCCGAGGCCGAGCTCCTGGAGCCCCCGCCACAGTGCGTAGACCGATTCATTGCGCACCCAGCGCAGGACGAGGTTCTGCTGCACGGTCGTCCGCGCGCTGCTGCCGGCGTGCTCGCGCATGACGGCGGCCAGACCCCGGAGCTGCTCGGGATCGAGGTCGCCTCGGGTGACCTTGACCTCGACGGTGGAGAACCCCTGCTGGCGCTGGGGCTTAGTGTTCGACTCGAGGAAGCGTCCGAAGTCGCGGCTGTCGCCGTTGGGAGTCGTGTAGCTCTCGCGCCGGGCCGGTGCGTCGGCCTCTTCGTCGGTCTCGAAGAGGATCTCCTCGAGCGAGAAGTCCCGCTCGCCCACCCAGTCGCCCTCGAGCTCCTCCTCGACCTGCTCGCGGAAGGCGTCGATGCCGATCTTGTCGACGAGGACCTTGATCCGGGCGCGGGCGCGGTTCACCCGCAGCCATTCCTGGCGATCGAAGATGCGGAAGCAGGCCTCGGAGATCTTGAGGTAGTCGCCGTTGTCGAGCTCGACGAACTCGTACAGCGTGGGCGCGATCCGGGGCATGATCGAGGTGCCGCCGCCAACGCGCATCTCGACCCCGCGGACCCCGTCGCGCAACCGCGGCACGAACGAGATGTCGTGGATACGGGTGATCGCGTTGTCCTCGTCGGTCGCCGTGAACGCGGTCTTGATCTTGCGCGGCATCGCCTGCGTGGTCGGGTGGCGCACGAAGTAGCGCACGTAGGCCCCGGCGTAGGGCGTGATGTCGAAGAGCTCGCCTTCGAGCACGCCGGCTCGCGGATCGCCGGTGACGTTCCTCACCGTGTTGCCGCAGCCCTCCCGCGAGGACAGTCCAACTTCTGCGATCTCCCGCATCAGCTTCGCCACGTCGGGCAGGGGAATGTGGTGCATCTGGATGTTCTGCCGTGTCGTGATGTGGCCCTTGCGCAGCGGGACGTACTTCTCGATCACCTCCGCGAACACGTCGAGCTGATCGGGCGTCACGCCTCCGAACGGGAGCTTGACCCGGATCATCTGCACGTCGGGCTGCCGCTGGCCGTACACGCCCTGCTTGAGGCGGAACTTGATGAAGTCCGTCTCCTCCACGCCGCCGCCGAGGAAGCGCGTCGATTCCGTGTCGAAGTCGTCGAACTCGCGCTGGAGGATCGGAATGACGTGGCCGGGGACGTCCTCGATCACCTCGGGGTTATCGAGCGAGCCTGTGCGGCCCGGCGAGCCGCCGGCCACGGTGCTGTCAAGCGATGATGGCTCCATCCTGAGTCCTTCCTGTCGTAGCGGACGGCAGGGTCCTGCGGCAGACCAATGTACCAAAAGGCTATCGGGTTACCGCTGTTTTGGTCTCGGGCGCGTGGAAAGGGGCTTGGGGCGAGGCTTGGGGCGAGGGGGGGCGGTGACGTCGCGACCGCCCGCGGCGTCAGGCCCAGGGGAGCGGCTCGACGGGGTGGCGCGCTACCCCTTCGCGCAGCGCCGCGGCCTGCCACGCGTTGCGACGCGCGGGCGCCTTGGCCCGAACCGGCGCGGTTTCACGGATGAAGCGCTCGACCGCAGCGATCACCGCAGCCGCCTCGTCCGGCGACACATTCGGCGCGACGATCGAGAGCTTGGGGCGGCGGTTCACGGGGTTGAGGGTACCGGGGGGCGTGGGGCTGCGGGCGCGCCGCGGGGCCGTGGGGCCAGGGGCGCGGGGCCAGGGGCCCGGGCGCGGGGACGCGGGGGGGCAGGGGCGC